>NZ_JCBANC010000101.1:0-12417 GCF_059760815.1 Achromobacter sp. 1012554356
CACTTCCCCGTTGTCATCTTCGTTGTCGCCTTCGGCGACTGCCTTCAGATTCCCTCGGGCGCATCTACACGCCCCGCGCCCCCCAGGCCGACGCCACGCCGGGCTCCGGTGGCTTGAACTTGCCGGGCGTTGGGGCGAGTTGGGTTCTTAAGGTTCTTGCCGGCGTCCGTGTGGGCATGGAGCGTTTGGCGGGGCCCGCCCCACGGCGGCCGCGCGGGCGGCCTGGTGGAGTTTACGCTGTGTCTTGCGTCCGGCGATGACGCTTCGCGCTCGCGGATGCAGATGCTCCCAGGTGTCTGACACCCCTACGCGGTGTCCTTCAAACTGCGGGTCGTTATGCGGGGTGTCTGACACCGGCCATAAGAAAAACGCACCTCAACTGGCCGTGGCCGCCTTCAACCACGCCGAACACCCGGCCGGTGCCGCCGACCCGCTGACGTACATCGCGCCCGAGGCGAATAAGCGCAACTTCTTCGCCGTCGGGATCGCGGTCATCACCCACACTGATCCCTGCGAATCCGCCCAGACGACCCGCGCATCGGTATCCGCCAGCGCCTGGAACATCGCCCCGGGCGACGCGCCGGGCCGCAGCGCGATGACGGTGGTGTCGGCGTCCGCGCGCAAGGGAAAGAGATTTAACATCCCCCCCGCCAGCACGCCTGCGACCAGCAAGGTGGCAAACGTCTTGCCCGCCCGCCCTGTCGGCGGCGGGCGGCGATGGTTGCGCGTGCGCCAGCCGTACAGCAGCGGCACCAGGCCGAACACGACGAACCAGGCCAAGTCCCAAACCAGCGGGTTGTCCGCGTCCATCTTGATGCGATGTATGCCGGTGATCCAGTGCGAGAGCAGTGCGTCGATGATGTGCCAGACGCCGAAGCCGATCCAGAAGTGGCCCCAGCGCGGACGGATTGCCGGGCTGGTCGTAGCGGCAGAGCGCGCGCGGTACAACTCGATGAGTCCTGCGGCCGCGACGATATACATGATGGCGTGGAAGACGCCGTCGGCGGCGACCTGGGCGCTCAGGCTGCCGAGCGGGCCGGCCTGCACGTTGGAGAGCAGGTGATGCCATTGCAGGATCTGGTGCAGCAGGATGCCGTCGAAGAAGCCGCCCATGGCGAAGCCCAGCAGGATGCTGGCGCGGCGCACGCGGTGGGGAACGGTCGGATCATCGGGAGGGCGGACAAGTTTCATTAGGGCTCCTGGAATAAGGCCCTCCGCAAGCATCGTGCCGATCTCGCGCGGGCCGCGCGGCTTGAAAGCATTGCGCGGATCACCGGCCATTGCGGGGCAAGGCGTAGGCTCGCCGTGGATATTTTTCGACCGCCGTCGCAGGATCTGCGTTGGCTCGTGCGCCCGCGCAAACGTTTTTGATGAATCGTCGCGCGGCATGGCAGTTGCTGCGCCACGCCTGATCGCGTGTTGCGGTCACGTCAAAGGAGATTCTGATGAAAGCACTTTGCTGGCACGGCAAACACGACATCCGCTACGACACCGTTCCCGATCCCGTCATCGAGCATCCGCGCGACGCGATCATCAAGGTGAGCGCGTGCGCGATCTGCGGATCCGATCTGCATCTGTTCGACGGATTCATGCCCGGCATGAAGTCCGGCGACGTCATGGGTCATGAGTTCATGGGCGAAGTCGTGGAAGTCGGCGCGCAGGCGCAGAACTTGAAGATCGGCGACCGCGTGGTGATCCCGTTCACCATCACCTGCGGGGAATGCGACCAGTGCAAACGCGGCAACTTCTCGGTCTGCGAACGCACCAACCGCAACGCGGCACAGGCGGCCAAGATGTTCGGCCACACGACGGCCGGGTTGTTCGGCTACACCCATCTGACAGGCGGCTACGCCGGCGGCCAGGCGGAATACGTGCGCGTGCCGTTTGCCGATTCGACGCACGTGCAGGTGCCCGATGAACTGTCGGATGAACAGGTGCTTTTTCTGGGGGACATCCTGCCCACCGGATGGCAGGCGGCCAAGCAGTGCGACATCGAATCGACCGACACGGTGGCGGTGTGGGGCGGCGGCCCCGTCGGCCAGATGGCGATCAAGAGCGCGATTCTGCTGGGCGCGCGCCAGGTGATCTGCATCGAGTCCGTGCCGGAGCGCCTGCAGATGGCCCGCGATTGCGGTGCGGTCACGATCAACTTTCAGGACGAGGACGTCGTGGAACGGTTGAAGGAGCTGACCAACGGCAAGGGTCCGGAGAAATGCATCGACGCGGTCGGCATGGAGTCGCATGCCAGCAGCTCGATGGAGCATCTGTACGATCGCGTGAAGCAGGCAGTGGGCGCCGAGACCGACCGACCGCACGTGCTGCGCGAAATGATGTACGTGTGCCAGCCCGCCGGGATCCTCTCGGTGCCGGGGGTGTATGGCGGCATGATCGACAAGATTCCGTTTGGCGCGTCGATGAACAAGGGTCTGACCTGGCGCATGGGCCAGACCCACGTGCGGCGCTGGACGGACGAGCTGCTGGACCTCATCGTGCAGGGCAGAATCGATCCGTCGTTCGTCATCACGCATCGCGCCAAGCTGCAGGCCGGGCCTGATTTGTACAAGACGTTCCGGGACAAGGAGGACCGCTGCATCAAGGTCGTGCTGACGCCTTGACGCTTTGACCACCCGAGGCCGGATGTCCCGCATCCGGCCTTGCGATTGTCAGGGTTCCGGCTGCACGGTGTCGCACAAGGCGTCAAGTTCCCGCGTGACTTCGTGCCAGGACCAGCGGATGAGATCCACGGCCACGCGCTCGCGGGCCGTGAATCCGCCGCCGCTCGCGGCTTCCTCCACGGCGGCATCAAGTTTGGCAAATGGCTCGCCGGTGCTGCACATGGGCGCTTCGGCGCCCTTGTCGCGAATCACCCGGGCCAGCCCGTCGATCTGCTGCCGCGCAGCCTGCGCGACGTCGTGCAGCGCGGGGCCCAGACGGAGGCAGACGTTGTCGGTCAGTTCCATGCCGCCGACGCGTTCCATCAAGGGCACGGTCAGCCACAGTTCCTCGATCCGTTCCTGCAGCCGATGGGCCTGCGTGTCCGCGCCCAGGATACGAATGGGCACCGATCGCGACTGGCTCGCCATGTCGCGAGCGCGCCAGTGGGTACGTTCGAGCGCGGGCTTGTCGCGCGGCCGAGGGCGGGCACGCCCTTCGTTGACCGCGGCGGCCCACTCGACCAGCAGCTCGCCGTAGAGCTGCAGCGAGGCGGCAAGGTTGTAGCGCATGCTGTATCGAGCCGAGAGGGGAAGCACCGCGAAGGCGGCAAGAATTCCGGCAATGGACCCCACGACGATGGCGAGCGTCTTGTTCACCGCGCCGGCCACGATGTCGGCGTCCGGCGTGACGGTGAGGATGGTCGCGGTGACCAGGCTGTAGTTCAGCGTGGGCCAGCGTATCGACAGGCAGGCGGCGGCGCCGACGCCGGCCACGATGGCCCACGGCGCGGGAATGTTGGCGGCGTGGGCCAGCGGCACGAGCGTGATGCCCAACGCCACCCCGATCAGCGCGCCCAGGATGCGGGCAGCGGCCTCGCCGACCGTGCCCTCGAGCGTGGCGCGCACCACAAAGAGGGCGGAGAAGGCGCCCCAGGCGACGTCGGGCATCTGCCACCACGTCATCCAGCCGTAGGCCAGCAGCACCGCCGCGACGGTTTGCAGCGGAAGGCGGACGTTGTCCTCGGCGATGGCGGCGCGGTAAGCGGCGGCGCGTTTCGCCAAATGGGTAAAGAGGGGGCTCATCGGCAACTGATTCATCTACAACTTGGCGGGAACGGCGCGCGCGTCGGCCGTATCTTCAGACAGCGGAAAGAACGGGCGCTCATAGGGCAGCGACCGCACGCGGAAGGCCGCGTGCGGTCGCTGAAGGCGCAAGGCAAATCCGGGTGGGCTGGCTCAGGAACCGGCTTTCTTGGGACGTCCGTACGGATCTTTGCCGGCCGGCGCTTGCGAGCCGCCGGCGGGGTACCCCGAATTGGAGTCCGCGTTCTGATTGACATCGCCCGACGGCGGACCGTCCACGGCCGGCTGGCCCGTGTAACCGGTGTCGGCGCGCTCGACGTGGGGGGAGGGCGGCGGATTGGGCGGGGGAGCGGGTTTCGAGTCAGTCATGGGAAGATTCCTTTCTCAAGCCAGGTTGTGATACTTGCGCCCGATCTCCATCGTGGCGCGGTAAAAGCCTTCCTTGCTGCCGCAGTCATAGCGCACGCCTTCGTATTCGAAACCGAAGACCTTGCGCGACTTGAGCAGGGCGGCGATGCCGTCAGTCAGCTGGATTTCGCCGCCCACGCCCGCCTGGGTGGCTTCGAGCAGCGCGAAGATCTCGGGCTCAAGGATGTAGCGCCCGACCACCGCCAGATCGGTCGGCGCATCCTCGGGCTTGGGCTTTTCCACGATGCCGGTCAGGCTCATGACGCCATGCGCCTTGCGGCTGCCGGACACGATCCCGTACTGGTGCGTGTGGGTCTTGGGCACCTGCTGGATCGCCAGGACGCTGCCCTCGAACTCCCGGGCCACCTTCATCATCTCGCCAATCACGGGGGCGTCTGCATCTATCATGTCGTCCGCCAGCAGCACGGCGAACGGTTCGTTGCCTACAATGGTCGCCGCGCAGAGCACCGCATGGCCCAGCCCCAGGGCGGCTGGCTGGCGGGTGTAGACGCACTTGACGCTGTCCGGGATGACGTTGCGGACGGTCTCGAGCAGTGCGTTCTTGTTCTTCGCCTCCAGGTCGTACTCCAGTTCGGGCACCCGGTCGAAGTGATCCTCGATCGCCCGTTTGTTGCGGCCGGTGACGAAGATCAGTTCGGTAATGCCTGCCGCGACCGCTTCTTCGACGGCATACTGGATCAGCGGCCGGTCGACGATGGGCAGCATTTCCTTGGGCATGGCCTTGGTGGCGGGAAGAAAGCGGGTGCCGAGGCCCGCGACGGGGAACACAGCTTTACGAATCGGTTGCATTGCTCAGGCCCTCTATGCCCGGACGGCGCCTGGAATGGACCGCCCACTGACATGCGTTACAGCAAATTCCGTGCCCGTCTGGCGATTGCTGTAATAGGATTGCGCGGACGGCACGGCGTTTGCTGAGCGCACTGAATATGAATAGATATGCAGGTGGGGAGATTGCATGACTTCGTTACCGGATTTTCCGTCCGAGGACCCTTATCGCCTTCTAGTAGGCGCTGTGAGGGACTACGCCATCTATCTCCTCGACGCCAAAGGTCGGGTAAGCAGCTGGAATCCTGGCGCTGAACGGTTCAAGGGATACAGCGCGGACGAGATCATCGGTCAGCATTTCTCCGTTTTTTACACATCCGAAGACCGAAATGCCGGGGTGCCGCGGCGCGCGCTGGAAACGGCGCGGTTGGAGGGTCGCTTCGAGGCCGAAGGGTGGCGCGTCCGCAAGGACGGCAGCACCTTCTGGTGCAGCGTGGTCATCGACCCGGTCCACGACGACCGCGGCGTCCTCGTGGGCTACGCCAAGATCACGCGCGACATCACCGAACAGAAGGAGCGGCGCGAGCAGCTCCAGGAAGCGCGCGACTCCATGCACCACGCCCAGCGAATGGAGGCCATCGGCCGCCTGACCGGCGGGGTCGCGCACGACTTCAACAACTTCCTGACGGCGATCCGCTTTTCGGCGGAGTTCATCAAGCGCTATCCGGAGCTGCCCCCGTCGTTGATGCGCTATGTGGGCATCATCATCGACACCACCGAAAAGGCGGCCCAGCTGACCCGGCAGTTGCTTGCCTACGCCAAGCGGCAGCCGCTGCAGCCCCACGTGTTTGATGTGCGCGACAGCCTGGCGTCGATGCGCCAGCTCTTCGAGACCTCGGTCGGGTCGTCGGTCGCGATCAGCTATGAGTTCGGGCCGGGCGACTGCACGATCTTCGCGGATCCGGGGCAACTGGAATCGGCCTTGTTGAATCTGGTCATCAACTCGCGCGATGCCATGCCGTCCGGTGGCCAGCTCAAGATATTGGCCCAGGTCGTGCCCGACGCGTCGGAACTGGTAGGCCATACCAAACTCAACGGTCCGCACGTCGCGCTGTCGGTGCAGGATTCTGGCGCGGGGATCGCGCCCGGCGTGCTGGCGCACGTGTTCGAGCCTTTTTTCACGACCAAGGGACAGCACGAGAATTCCGGGTTGGGCCTGAGCCAGGTGCAGGGCTTCGTGCAGCAGTCCGGCGGCGATGTCACGGTGGACAGCACCGTGGGCATGGGAACCACGTTTACGCTCTACCTGCCGGCCGTGAAGTCGCCCGGCGTGGCGGTCGAGACGCCCGCGTCAGGCGTCATGGTCAACGTGCCGGTGCGCCGCGAGGTGCTGCTGGTGGAGGACAACCGCATGGTCGGCGAGGTGGTGTCGGCGTGGCTGGCGGAGCTTGGCCAGGACCTCACTTGGACGGTCGATGCCGAGAAAGCGCTGCACGAACTGGAACAGCGCGACGGGGGCTTCGACCTGGCGATCCTGGACCTCGTGCTGCCCGGCATGAACGGCATGGACCTCGCCCGGCGGATCCGCGAACGCTGGCCCGGCATCCGAGTCGTGCTTGCAAGCGGTTACAGCGATGCGATGGCCGGGCCGCGCGCCTTGGGCTTTCCGGTGATGCAGAAGCCGTACTCCGTCGATGCGCTGATGCAGGTGCTGACCGACGACGCGCACACGATGCCTTGAGCGAAGACCTAAACGCGGCGAAAACGGCTTCGGGCCGGAAACTCGGATTGCTGCACGAATATGCCAATGCAAAGGATTGCCCATGGAAACAGGAACGACCTTCTCGCGCGCGCGGGATGCCATCGCCCGGGAACTGGGCGTCACCACGGCGTTTGACGCCGCCGCAGCGCTGGAGAAGCGGATCGCGTTCCTTGCCGATTACCTGACGCGGTCAGGCCGCGCAGGCTATGTCCTGGGAATCAGCGGCGGGGTGGACTCCACGGTGGCGGCGCGGATCGCGCAGCTTGCCGTCGAGCGCGTCCGCAGCCAGGGGAAACCGGCCACGTTCATCGGAGTGCGCCTGCCCTATGGCGAGCAGCGCGACGAGGAGGACGCGGCGCAGGCGCTGGATTTCATTGCGCCCGACCGCCGCATGCGTGTCGACATCAAGCCGGCCGTGGACGCGCAACGCGAGGCGCTGAGCGCTGCTGGCCTTGAGTACCCGAACGAGGCGGCCGAGGATTTCAACGTCGGCAACATCAAGGCGCGGCAGCGCATGATCGCTCAGTATGCGATTGCGGGCGCGTTCGATTGCCTGGTGATTGGTACCGACCAGGCCGCCGAGGCGTTGATGGGTTTTTTCACCAAGCATGGCGATGGCGCGGCGGACGTGCTGCCCCTGCGCGGCCTGACCAAGCGGCGCGTGCGGGCGCTGGGAACGTTGCTGGGCGCGCCGGACCGGCTGGTGCTCAAGGTCCCGACTGCCGATCTGGAATCACTGCGGCCGCTGCGCCCGGACGAGGACGCGTACGGCGTGACATACGCGCAGATAGATGCGTATCTGGAAGGCGAGGAGGTCGCGGACGACGCAGTCGCGGTGATCGAGCGCCAGTACCGCGCCACGGGTCACAAACGGTCCTTGCCGCCAGGACCGATGGAATGATCTGGCCTCTCGGCCACCGTGCGGGATCTCCGTCTGCGAGACAGCTTTCATGGCGTCTGACGCAGCCCAGCGGCTGTATCATTGCCGATACCCCCAAGCAAGCGACTACAGGCTAAAAATGTCCGATTCCCCGTCCGCTCCCAATAACAAACCGGGAGTCGCCCGAAGTGACCTGAACTTTCCGGTGGTCGGGATGGGGGCCTCGGCCGGGGGGATCGACGCGCTTAAGACGTTCTTCTCGCACATGCCCGCCAAGCCGGGCATGGCCTTTGTCGTCGTGGTGCATCTGTCTCCCAACCACGAAAGCGTACTCGACAGGATTCTCCAGTCCAGCACCCGCATGCCGGTCATGCAGGTCACCAAGCCGGTGCCGATTCAGCGGGATCACATCTACGTGATTCCCCCGGCGGCCTCGCTGTCGATGGTCGATGGCTATCTCCGCGTCTCGATGGGCGCCAGCCGGCCGGAAGGCCGTCACATCGCCATTGACGAATTTTTCCGCACGTTGGCCGATGTGCATACGACCCGTGCCGTGGGCATCGTGCTGTCGGGGGGCGGGTCGGACGGCTCGGTGGGCCTGGCCCGCATCAAGGAGCAGGGCGGCGTGACGTTCGCGCAGTTGCCCGAGGAAGCAGAACACGGAACCATGCCGCGCAATGCGATTTCCACAGGCATGGTGGACATTGTGCTACCTGTGGCCGACATGCCGACGCGTCTCAAGCAGATCGCGGAAAACATGGACAGCATCCACCTGCCGCCGCTGACCGAGGCTGAGGCCTCCGGAGCCGCCGACGCCGAGCAGGCGACTGACGAGTCGCAACAGGATCGCAACGCGCTGCGGGACATTCTTGCCCTCTTGCGCGCGCGCACTGCGCACGATTTCCGCCACTACAAGAAGGCCACGGTGCTGCGCCGAATCGAGCGCCGCATGCAGGTCACGGGCGTGTCGACCCTACCCGAATACGGAAAGCTGCTCCAAGAACGCATCGACGAGACCCCCAAGCTGCTGTCCGACATGCTGATCGGCGTCACGCAGTTTTTTCGCGATAAGGAAGCGTTCGCCAATCTGGATGAATACGTGTTGCCCAAGTTGTTCAAGTCGCTGGGCAACTCGCCGGAAATGGCGTTGCGCGCCTGGGTGGCGGGGTGTTCCACAGGCGAAGAGGCTTATTCGCTAGCCATGCTGATGAGTGCGCAGGCCGAAGCGTTGCCCCAGCCGCCCAAGATCCAGCTGTTTGCCACCGACATCGACGAATCGGCGCTGACCGTGGGCCGGGCGGCGGCTTATCCAATGGCCATCAAGGGCGACGTTCCCGAAGTCATGCTGCAAAGCTACTTCAGCCGGCAGGACAATGAATACCGCATCAAGAAGGACGTCCGCGAGCGGGTGCTGTTTGCCGTGCACAACATCCTGCGCGATCCACCCTTTTCGAAGCTGGATCTGGTCAGTTGCCGCAACCTCTTGATCTACCTGGACCGCAACGTGCAACGCGACGTGTTGCGCATGTTCCACTTCGCGCTGAAGCCGGGCGGTTATCTTTTTCTTGGCAGTTCCGAATCGGCCGATGCGTGCCCGGAGCTCTTTCAAGTGGTGGACAAGCGTCACCGCATCTACGCCGCACGGGAGACGCCGGCGCAACTGAGCGGCATGCCTGAACTCACCGACGGGGGGCTCAATTACGTTCGGCCGGTGCACGCGTCGTCGGCGCCGGTGCGCCAGCCCAAGGTCTCGTATGCCGCCGTGCATCAACGCGCGCTAGAGATGTATGCGCCGCCCAGTGTCATCGTCGACGCCCACAACGACATCGTGCACATTTCGGAGCGGGCAGGCCGCTTCCTGCGCCACCCGGGCGGAGAACCCTCGCGCAATCTGCCTTTGTCGGTGCATCCAGAATTGCGCACGGAACTGCGCACCGCGATGTTCCAGGCCCTGCACTCGCGCAAGAGTGTCGAGGCGCGGCGCGTGAGAATGACGTTCGGCGAGCGCCAGACCTACGTCAACATGGTGGTGCGGCCATTCCGGCATGAGGAATCGGCTAGCGATTACATGCTTGTGCTGTTCGAGGAAGTCGAGGACATCATGAGCGCCGAGGGTGCAGCGGGTCCGACGACTGGCTCCGCGGTGGTACTGACGCAACTGGAGGCCGAACTCCAGCGCACCAAGGGTCAGTTGCAGGCGACCATCGAGCAGGCGGAAACCTCCACGGAAGAGCTCAAGGCCTCCAACGAGGAGCTTCAGGCCATCAATGAAGAGTTGCGTTCCACCACGGAAGAACTGGAGACCGGCAAGGAAGAACTGCAGTCCGTCAACGAAGAGCTGATTACGGTCAACGCGGAACTGAAGGCGAAGGTCGATGAAACCGCGAAGATCAACGACGACCTGCAAAACCTGATCGCGTCAACCGATATTGCCACGGTGTTCGTGGACCGCATGATGCGCATCCAGTGGTTCACGCCCCGCGCGGCCGATATTTTCAATGTAATTCCGAGCGACGCCGGACGTTCGGTGCTCGACATCACACATCGTCTGGATTATCCGGACCTGGACAAGGACGCCGCCGGCGTGTTCGAGTCGCTGCGGCCCCTGGAGCGCGAGGTGCACAGCACGACGGACCGTTGGTACCTGGCACGGCTGCTGCCCTACCGCAGCGCCGAGCATCGCATCGAAGGTGCGGTCCTTACGTTCATCGACATCACGGACCGGCGCAAGGCAGAAGACCGCGTGCGCCTGGGCGAAGCCCACTTGAAGCTGACGACCGAAAGCGCGCGCGACTTCGGGATAATGACGCTGGATAACGAAGGCATCATCACCAACTGGAACATTGGCGCGGAACTGATGTTTGGCCATACCAGCGCTGAGGCGGAAGGCAAGTCCATTGCAATCATCTTCACCGACGAGGATATCGCGGCAGGCAGACCCGGGTATGAGTTGGACCGCGCCAGGAAGATCGGCTACGCCCCTGACGAGCGGTGGCACAAGCGCAAGGATGGCAGCCTGGTGTTCTGCACGGGCGGTGTGAACCGGATGGACGATCCGGTTTACCAGGGGTTCGCCAAGATTGTGCGCGACGTGACCGACCTGAAATTGCGCGACGCCGAGCAGGAGTCGCGGCTGGACCGCGCGCACGCGGATAACGTGCTGAAGGACGAATTCTTTGCGGTCGTGTCGCACGAACTGAAGCACCCGCTCAACCTGATCCAGCTCAACACCGAGCTGCTGGCCCGCACGCCGGCCGTGCGCAATTTCGCGCCCGCGGCGCGCGCCACGGACCTGATCCAGCGTTCGGTCAAGGGTCAGGCCCGCATCATCGACGATTTGCTGGACCTGTCGCGCGTGCGGACGGGCAAGCTGGCGCTGAACAGGTCGATCATCGACGTCGTGGCCATCGCGAAGAACATTCTCGATGTGCTGAAACCCGTGGCGTCGTCCGCCGGCATCGAGCTGCGTAGCGACTTTGACCCGGCGCGGGCGATCTACCTGGATGCGGATCCCGTACGGATCGAGCAGGTGATTTGGAACCTGCTGAACAACGGGATCAAGTTCACGCCCGAGGGGGGTTCCGTCGCGCTCAAGCTTGCCGTCGAGAAGAACCGCCTGAAACTCGAAGTCGCGGATACGGGCCAAGGCATTGATCCGTTGTTCATCGGCCGCGTGTTCGACATGTTCAGCCAGGGCGACGCGCGGCAAAAGACAGGCGTCACCCCGGGACTGGGCATCGGCCTGGCGGTTGTCAGCGAACTGGTGGGCGCGCATGACGGCACGATCCAGGTCCATTCGGATGGCGTCGGCCTGGGCGCGCGCTTCACGGTGTGGCTGGACCTGGCGGGCTCCCTCGAAGCCCAAGACGCGCCGCAACCCAACGCCGACATGCCGCTGGAAGGGCTGAAGGTGCTTTTGGTCGACGACTCCGAGGACGTCCTGCACATCATGCACGAGCTGCTGGACATGGAAGGGGCCGACGTGACGGCCGCCTCCAACGGCCGCCAAGCGTTGGAAATTCTTGAAACCGCCCGCTTTGATTTGATGCTGTCGGACATCGGCATGCCCGAGATGGACGGCTATACATTGATGCGGGCCATTCGCCAGAAAGACGGCGGCGGCGACCTGCCTTCCATCGCGCTGACCGGTTTTGGCGCCAAGGAAGACATGCGGGAGGCCGTCAGCGCGGGCTTTTCCGCCCATATCAGCAAGCCGGTTTCGCTGGATGATCTGCTTGAAGTGGTACGCAAGCTGCGGCTACGCGGGTAATTCGCACGTCTCGGGAAGGGGACACCCACTTGCGCTTAGCCGACGCTTCCCGGCTCGCCTTACTACGGGTGGATTCCTTCTGTTCCTATTTGTTTAGTCTGGCAACAGGTTGCCCGCGGATCGCTGCCCGTGCCGCTTGCTCCCATCGCAGTAGTCTGCGCAGCAGTTTCCAACGCTTCGCTTTCGTCCCCGTAAGCCCACAGTGCAAACGAGAAAAGCTTGCACGAAGCGCCACCTCTACTTAAGCTGTGCTTTCGCGTCGCGCCCAGCACGTACCGTGCCAGCGCCCGCCAGCGGATGTTCCATCCGCCGCTCGACCACGCAGCACGTTTTCGGCCTGTCTTCCTCGTCAACGACATAAAGGATGCTTGTGCGAAAGTCGATGGTCTTGTTTGCGCCACCTAGCGCCCGGCTGTCGCCGGGCCCGAGCTTGCCTTGCCAGAGCCGGGCAGGTTCCGCCCGGGTCGGATTTTTTCCGAACGGCGCCTTTCTCCGATTTCAACGCGATATCTCCACGGCGCCTTGCTGCGCCGGCACTTCATAAGCTGCACGTCAGTCCGGCGCGCCCCAGGCG
>NZ_JCBANC010000102.1:0-12094 GCF_059760815.1 Achromobacter sp. 1012554356
GGGTTGCTGCCGCCCGGGCGGCGGCAACCCGGCATTCGGGTGTGTGGGCGTCTTGGCGGTGTGCGCTGCGCGCTTGCGGGGTGTTGTGCTGCAGCGCAGCGCCTACGCTACTATTTCGCACTGACCTCGGGAGCGGCTGGCGTGCTGCCGCCGCATTCATGATGCGTCCCGTGCCATCTACTTCGTGAGAACCCTTGATGTCGTCCGTCGAATTTCAAGATGTCTTCGTCCCGGCCGCCGGCGGCCAGCTTTTTGTGCGGCGCTGGACGCCCGCTGCTTCCGCCACGCCTGCCGGCAACGGCGTGCCGATCGTGTTGATGCACGATTCGCTGGGATGCGTGGAACTGTGGCGCGACTTTCCTGAGCGGCTGGCGGGCGCGACGGGCCGCGAGGTCATTGCCTACGATCGCCTGGGGTTCGGCCGGTCCGACCCGTACAAGGGCACGCTGGGCGTGGACTTTGTGGTGCGGGAGGCCATCGAGGGGTTCCGCGCGGTGCGCGAGGCGCTGGAGCTTGATCAGTTCGCGGCATTTGGGCATAGCGTGGGCGGCGGCATGGCGATTGCCAGCGCGGCGGCGTATCCGCAGTCTTGCCGCGCGCTGATTACCGAGTCTGCGCAGGTTTATGCCGAGGAACGCACGCTGGAAGGCATCCGCCAGGCGCGCGAGTCGTTCGCGCAGCCGGGACAGCTGGACCGCCTGAAGAAGTATCACGGCGAGAAGGCGGCCTGGGTGCTGAGCGCGTGGATCGACACCTGGCTGTCGCCGGACTTCGCGGACTGGACGCTGGATCCGCAGCTGGCGCAGGTGAAGTGCCTGGCGTTGGCGCTGCACGGCGACAACGATGAATACGGTTCCACGGTGCACGCCCAGCGCATTGCGCAGTTGGCGGGCGCGCGGCCGCTCATCTTCGAGAGCTGCGGCCATGTGCCGCACCGCGAGATGCCCGAGCAGGTCCTTGCGGCCGTCTCGGGCTGGCTGCCGCGCGCCGGCTGAGCGGCGCGTGGTGTCGCGGTGTGACGCGTGTCCGCGTTACAGGCGCGTGACGCGGAGCACCGCGTCGGCGAACGCCTTCGGCGCCTCTTGCGGCAGGTTGTGGCCGATGCCGACGCCCACGTCGATGTGCTGGTATTTGCCGGTGAACTGGCCGGCGTAGGCGGCGGGTGGGGGATGCGGCGCGCCGTTGGCGTCGCCTTCCATCGTGATCGACGGAATGCCGATCTTGGGCAGTTGGGCCAGCCGTGCCTCGAGCGCGTCGTATTGCGTCTCGCCCTGCGCCAATCCCAACCGCCAGCGGTAGTTGTGCACCACGATCTCGACGTGGTCGGGGTTGTCGAAGGCGCGCGCCGATCGCGCGAACGTCGCGTCGTCAAAGCGCCATTGCGGCGAGGCCAGTTGCCAGATCAGTTTGTTGAAGCTGTCCACGTTGGCGGCGTAGCCGGCGGCGCCGCGCTCCGTGGCGAAGTAGAACTGGTACCACCATTGCAGTTCGGCCTGCGGCGGCAGCGGTTTGCGGTTGCCTTCCTGGCTGCCGATCAGGTAGCCGCTGACCGACACCAGCGCCTCGCAGCGCTCGGGCCACAACGCGGCCATGATGCACGCGGTGCGCGCGCCCCAATCGAAGCCGGCGACGACCGCCTTGCGGATCTTCAGGGCGTCCATCAAGGCAATCATGTCCACGGCCACAACGGCCTGTTCGCCATTGCGCGGGGTGTCGGGCGACACGATCCGGGTGGTTCCGTAGCCGCGCAGATGGGGCACGATGACGCGGTAACCGGCGGCCGTCAGGCGCGGAACGACGTCGATGAAGCTGTGGATGTCATAAGGCCACCCGTGCAGCAGGATGGCGACGGGGCCGTCGGCGGGGCCGGCGTCCACGTACCCCACGTCGAGCGTGCCGGCGCGGATCTGCCGGATGTTGCTGAACGTGGGGACAAGGCCTTGCGGGGCCTGCGCCACGGACTTGGCGATTGCGTTGCCGCCGAGCGCGAGGCCCAGCAGGCTGGCGCCCGCCAGCGAAGAAGTGGTTCCCAGCAGGCGGCGCCGCTGGACGTTGACCGGTTCCGACATGGTGATGCTCCAGAAAGTCTTGTTGAAGGGGACATGACTGCTGGACGTCACTGTGGCGCAGAGCGCCGGGCGTTGGGTGTCGGCATGTACGCGCCGCGCGGGCGGATACACAACGACATAAAAAACCTGCGAACCGCGCGCTGCGAGGGCTGGAGGCGGCCGGGCGGCGCCTTTACTATCACTGCTAGCCGGCACACCCGCCTGCCGGGGGATGAACCCGCATGAGCACTCGATCTGCAGCAACGACGTCCGCCCCCCGTTCGCGCCGCGTGCTGCCCTGGACAGTGGTGATCCTGGTGGCGCTGGGCCTGGCGCTCTACGGGCCGATTCCCCAGCTTGAGCACTATCACGACTTTGCCGACAAGCGCGCGTGGCTGGGCATCCCCAACGCGGGCGATGTGCTGTCCAACCTGGGTTTTGCGGTGGTCGGCTGGTATGGCTTGGCGCTGGTCCTGCACTCGCGCCGCCACCCTGCGCTGGATGCGATCCGGCCCGGCTACACGGTGTTCTTCCTTGCCCTTTTGCTGACCGCCTTCGGGTCCGGCTGGTATCACCTGGTGCCGGACAACGCGCGCCTGATCTGGGACCGCCTGCCCATCGCGCTGCTGTGCGCCGGCATCCTGTCCGCCGTGTGGCGCGAAACCGTGGGCGACGGCCGCTGGGTCGACGTGCTGTGGACCGCGCTGGCGGTGGGCAGCGTGGCGTGGTGGTGGTACACCGATCACACGTCGACGGGCGATCTGCGTCCGTACCTGTTCGTGCAGTTCATGCCGCTGGTGCTGGTGCCGCTGCTGCAATGGCGCAACGGCACACCCATGCGCGAACGGCTATATTTTGGCGCGGCGATCGGGTTCTATGTGCTGGCCAAGGCTGCCGAGCTGCTCGATCATCAGATCTACGACACGTTCGCGTTCCTCAGTGGCCACACCCTCAAGCACTTGTTTTCCATGGTGGCGGGGCTGATGGTGACGCTGAACTTCGCGCATCGCAAGCGCGAGGCGGATGCAACCGTCCTCCCGTTCCCGCCGGCCTGAACCGTTACCGCTTGCGCGGCGGCACCACCATGAAGCCTTCCTCGAACTGCCTGACCGCCTTCTGATCGCCCTGGATCGTCCACATGGAAGGGGTCATGCCGGTGTTGTCCGCCAGCACCGCGCGCGGCGGCGACGCTTGCGGCGATATTGACGCTGCCGGCTGATAGGCCGACATGATCCGGCTGACGTAGTTGCGCGTCTCTTCAAAATTCGGAATCCGGTTGCCGGCGCGCTGCACGGCGCCTTCACCCGCGTTGTAGGCGGCCAACGCCAGCTCCAGGTTGCCGTCGTAGCGGTCGAGCAGGGCGCGCAGATAGCGGCTGCCGGCATCGACGTTCAAATCCAGCTTGCGCAGGTTGGCCTGCAGCACATCGTCCGTGCCGGGCACGCCATATTGGCTGCCGGTCGCGGGCATCAGTTGCATCAAACCGACGGCGCCCTTGGGCGACACCGCCCGCGTATCGAAGCCCGACTCCGCCTGTGCCACCGCGTGCAGCAGGGCGTAATCCAGCCCGTGACGCTGCGCGGCCTGTTCCAGCGCCTTGCGGACTTCCGGACTGGGTTCGGCGGCACGGCGCGCGCCGCGGCCGCCTGCCGACATATCGCGGAACAGCAGCCGGTAGCTGTCGTCGAGCGCGGTGGGCGCAAAGTGCGCCATGCCTTGCGCGTCGAACGACACGTAGACATCGGCGGCAAGGGTAGCGGCGGCGGGCAGCGATAGAAACACCGCGCCCAGCCAGCGGCGGCTTCGCAGAAGAAATGCGGACATGGGAGCAGGAATCAGCCACGGCGCGCTTCAGCCGCCAGGCTATCGGATCAACAGAACGAAGCGAATTCTACAAGAATAACAATCATTCTTATTTACAATAAGATTAAATCTTGTTAACTTTTAGCCCGTTGCTGTTGCGATATGAATCGTGATCCCATAAGCGCCTGGCTCGAAGGCGCAAGCCACACGGCTTACCGGGATGAATTTCTGATGCGTGCGGCATGAGAAGTTCGGCGACAAACGCTGGCGGAATGAAGTCACACGCGAGCGAGGAAATTCATGCGGATACTGTTAATCGAGGACGATAGCAAAGTGAGCTATTGGCTGGCCAGCAAGTTCCAGGCTAGCGGCCACCAATGCGTGCCCGTCGACTCCGGCGAGCAGGCGCTGATCGCCCTGGACCGTCAGGTGTTCGACATTGCCGTCCTCGACCGCATGCTGCCGGGCATCGACGGCATCGAGGTGCTGCGCCGCCTGCAAGGCCGTCCGCACCCGCCCGTCATCATCCTGTCCGCCGTCGACCAGGCCTCGGATCGCGTCGAGGGGCTGCGCGCCGGTGCGCAGGACCACATCGGCAAGCCCTTCGACTTTCTGGAGCTGATGGTGCGCATGGAACTGCTGGTGCAGCGGCACGACGCCACGCCGCCCAACACCGCGCGCCTGTGCGTGCAGGATCTGCAGATCGACCTGCTGCGCCGCAAGGTCACGCGATCCGGCCGCGACATCAGCCTGACCGACAAGGAATTCCTGCTGCTGCGCACGCTGGCCGAGCACGCCGGACAGACCGTGCCGCGCGGCATGCTGCTGGAGAAGGTGTGGGGCCTGCAGTTCGATCCGCAGACCAACCTGATCGACGTACACGTCTCCAAGCTGCGCTCGAAGATCGACAAGGACTTCGCGCAGCCTTTGCTCAAGACCGTGCGGGCCATGGGATACGTGCTGAGCTGATCCGATGAATAGCGTGCCGTTCGATTTTCCTGAGACCTTGCGGGCGCTCAGGCAGGGACCGTTTTCCCGCCTGTTCGGTTCATGGCGCACGTTCTGGCGCGACGGGCGCGTGCCCGAAGCCGCTTCGGAACCGCCGCCCACGCGCACCACCAGCCATTTCCGCTACACCGCGTGCTTCGCGTTCATCTTCCTGCTGGTCACGCTGGGTTCCATCGCCTGGGGCCAGAATCTGCTCGAGCACGTCATGGTGCGGCACGTGAAGGACATGGTCGCGGCCGAAATCCGCGCGCACCAGACGCTGAGCAGCCGCGACAGCGCCTCGGACCTGGCGCGCGCGCTGCGCCAGCGCGAAGCCGCCGTGCCACGCCGCGAGCGCGCGATCTCCGTGCAGGCGGCGGACGGCAGCCTGCTATACGGCGCCGGGGAACTGCTGTCGCCGCTGATGTGCCGGGGCGGGCAGCAACCCTGCCGCGGCTGGCTGCGCGCGTCGCTGACGACGGGCGAAGGCTCCAGCGAATGGCTGGGCCACGCGTCGCTGCTGCCCGACGGTGGCCGCTACGTCATCGCCTACGACATCCTGCCGATGCTCAACCGCATCTATCCGGTGCCGCTGGTCGTGGGCCTGAGCGTCTTCACGGCGCTGCTGCTCAGCCTGGGCGCGGGTCTGCTGTTCAGCATCGGCGCCGCCAACCGCGTCACGCGCATCCGCCAGACGATGGCGCGGTTTGCGCGCGGCGACCAGAACGCGCGCGTGTCGCTGCATGGCAGCCAGGACGAGTTCGACGAACTTGGACACGACGTGAACCAGGCGCTGGAACGCATCGGCTTCCTGATGGAAGAGGTGCGCAATGCGACCAATCACATCGCGCACGAGCTGCGCACGCCGCTGACGCGCCTGCAGCAGCGGCTGAGCAACGCCGCCGAGTCGATGCGCAGCAACCCCGCGGCGGAAGCGGAGATGGCGCTGGCGGAAGAAGAGGTCCGGCGCATCCTGTACCTGTTCCGCACCGTCATGCGCATCAGCGAGGTCGAGACGGGGCGCTGCCATCACGAGCCCGCCGAGCTGGACATCCGTGTCCTGCTGGCCGATCTGCACGACTACTACGACGTGCTGGCCGAGCAGCGCGGGCTGGTGCTGCAGACCCGCATCGAGGACGATCTGCCGTTGATGGGCGACCGCGCGCTGCTGTTCCAGGCGCTGGTGAACCTGGCCGACAACGCCATCAAGTACGCGCCGTCAGGCACGGTGGTCACGCTGCTGGCGCGGCGCCGCGGCGCCTGGATCGAGCTGGGCGCCGCCGACGAGGGCCCCGGCATCGACGCCGACCAGCGCGGCCAGGCCGTGCAGCGTTTCCGCCGGCTGACGCGCGACCGGACGATCTCGGGTCATGGCCTGGGCCTGGCGCTGGTGCACGCGGTGGCGGCGCTGCATGGGGGGTCGCTGGTGCTTGCCGATAACGATCTGGACGCGCATGACCAGGAAGCGCGCGCCTCCTCGCGCGGCCTGCTTGCCGTGCTGCGCCTGCCCTGTAGAAGCGCGGCCGGCAGGAGTTCCTGAACGAGTCTTAATGATTCGCGGGTTGATCGCTAGCTGCAAATGAATCCTAATATCGTCTGCGCAATGACGGCTGTCAAAGCCTTCGTTTTTTCCTTCACGACGATTCTTTTTTGGACTTTTCCGTGACCTCCCGCATCCAACAATTCCTTCGTGACGAAAGCGGCGTGACCGCAATTGAATACGGCATCCTCGCCGCCGCCATGGCCGCCGCCGTGGGCGTGATCTTCGGCTCCGACGGCGCCTTCATCACCGCGCTGCGCGACAAGTTCGGCGCCATCGCCAGCGACATCACCGAAGCCGGCACCGACGCCCGCTCGGGCGGCTGATCGCCGGACGTTTCGTGGCGTACTCCCTGCCCAGCATCATCCTCCTGCCGGCCCTGGCCTGGGTGGTGGTGTCCGACCTGCTGTATCGCCGCATCAGCAACCGTCTGGTGCTGGCGTTGCTGCTGGCATGGGTCGCCTATGCCGGATGGACGCTGGCGCAGGGCAACCCCGCGCTGCGCGCATCGCTGACGACCGGCATCCTGGCCGGCGCGGGCGTGCTGGTGGCCGGGTACTGCCTCTTCGCGATGCGCTGGATGGGCGCCGGTGACGCCAAGCTGATGGCCGTGCTGTGCCTGTGGCTGGGCGAACACACCTTCGTCTTCCTGATCGTGACCGCCCTGGCCGGCGGCGCGATGGCCCTGGCGCTGCCGCTGCTGCGCGCGCTGGAACGGGCGCTGGCGCTGTTCCTGATGCGGATCAACGTCTGGCTGTCCGGCCTTGTCATTCCCACGCCGCACGCCCTGCGCGACGAGCCCATGCAAGGCATTCCCTACGGGCTTGCGATTGCCTGCGGCGCGGTCTTCGTGCTCTGGAGCGCCAGCTAGCTTTCACCCAGGCACGACCATGCGCCGACGGCGCGCCATCAGGGGTCAATGCGCACCTTTGATGCAATTGAAAAGACAAATCACTCCTATTTGCTATGAAGACCCGATCATTGATCCTGCTTGCCTCGGCGATCGCGCTGGCCGCGGGAGCGGCCCTGGTGGGCCGCGCGCTCATGCGCCCGCCGCCTCCCGTGACCATCGTCAAGCAGGTCGAGGCGCCGCGTTCGCCGGTGCGCACGGTGCTGTCGGCGGCCGGACCGCTGGCGCCCGGCGACTTCGTCGCGGGCCGCACGCTGGCGTGGCGCGAACTGCCGGCCGGCGAGATCCGGGCTGAACACTACACCGCCGACACCGACGAGGAACGCCGCAAAGTCGAGCGCACCGTCGCCGGTTCCACGCCCCGGCGCGCCCTGCGGGACGGCCAGCCGCTGACGCGCGACGGGCTGGTGTTCAGCGGCGATCATGGCTTTGTCGCCTCGGTGCTCAAGCCCGACATGCGGGCCGTGTCGATTCCAGCCAGCGCAGTCACCAGCAACTCCGGCCTCGTGTCCGCGGGCGACCGGGTCGACGTGATCCTGCACTTGGAACGCGACACGAGCCAGCCACCCCTGCCCGGCCAGCCCGACACCTCGTTCACCGCGCTGGCGTCGCAGACCATCGTGCGCAACGTGCGCGTGCTGGCACTGAACGGCAACCCGGCCGGCATCGCGCCCGCCAGCAATGCGGCCGCCGACGCCGCCGCCGCGGACAAGAAGGCCACGCCGCCACGCAATTACTACGAAAGCCTCACGCTGGAGGTCACGCCCCGCGATTCCGAGCGTCTTGCGCTTGCCCGCGAGGTGGGTCTGCTGCAGCTGGCGTTGCGCAGCGCGCAGGCCGATACGGTCGACCAGCCGCATGACGTCGTCACCGCGGTCACGCGGGTCAACGACGCGACGGACATCTTCAACAAGCCGCAGCGCCAGCCGGTCGTGGTGCAGACGTTCAAGGGCGAACAGCAGAAAGCGCAGACCTTCGACAAGGCGGCGCCGCAAGCCGCGTCCGCCCCGCAACCCGCCGCCCCGTAAACCATGCGCCCCCAACGCCTGCCCGCGGCGCCGCCCGCGCTTCCCATTGCCCCTACCTCCGTTCACGCCATGATTCACAAGCAGCCCCGCCGCGGCGCGGCCCTCCTGTTGCCCCGCCTGTGTCTGGCCGCGCCGCTGTGCCTGACCGGCGCCAGCGCGCTGGCGGCCCCCGCCGCAGTGCCGAACGAGCGTCCCGCGGTCGACGTCAAGAACAACCCGACGGCGTTGCCCGCCAACCTGAAGAAGATCGCGCCGACCGGCGAAATCACGCTGCACGTGCGCGAAGGCCAGTTGCTGAAACTGAAGTCCGATGCGGCCAAGGTGCTCGTGGCCGACCCGCGCGTCGCCAGCTTCCAGGTGCCGTCACCCAACAACATCTTCGTCTTTGCGCAATCGGTCGGCACCACGACGCTGTACGCGCTGGATGCGCAGGACAACGTCATCGCCGCGATCCGCGTCGTGGCCGAACACGATCTGTCCACGCTGCGCGCGCAGATCCTGCGTTCGGTGCCGGGCGCGGACATCGAGCTGGAACCGTCGCTGAACAACCGCATCATCGTGCGCGGCAACGTGCGCACGCCGATCGAGGCGCGCCAGATCGTCGACCAGGTGCAGGCCTATCTGGACGGCACGTCCGCCGGCGCGCAGGGCGGCGGCGGGGCGCGCGGCGCGGGCAACACCCGCGACGGCGTCATCAACCAGCTCAAGGTGGAGTTGTCGTCGCAAATCAACATCCAGGTGCGCGTCGTGGAAGTGTCGCGCACGCTGTCGCACGAACTGGGATTTGACTGGGCCGCCACGCTCAATTCCGGCAGCGGCGCGTGGGGCATCATGACCGGCAGCGCCGCGCGCGGCTTCGCGCCCGCCACCGACACCATCAATCCGTCGCTGTTCGATTCGGTCACGGGCAAGAACTTCTCCAGCCTGATCCCCGGCCGCACGACGTCGACCTTCGCGGCCGGCGGCATGACCACGCGCGGCCGCTTCACCATGGGCGGCCTCATCTCGGCGCTGTCGGCCGAGGGCTTCGCGTCGGTGCTGGCCGAACCCAACCTGACCGCGATGTCCGGCGAAAGCGCGGCATTCGCGGCGGGCGGCGAAGTGCCGATCGTCATCATCACCAACAACAACGTGCAGATCGACTTCAAGTCGTACGGCGTGATCCTGCGCATGACGCCGACGCTGCTGTCCGCCAACCGCATCAGCTTGCACATCGCGCCGGAAGTCAGCGAGCTGACGGAAGACGGCGCGGTCACGCTGCAAGGCATCTCGATCCCGGCGCTGAAAGTGCGCCGCGCCGACACCACCGTGGAACTGGCCAGCGGCCAGAGCTTTGCGCTGGCCGGCATGCTGCGCTCGACGCAGGCGCAGACCGTGTCCGGCGTGCCGGGGCTGAGCAGCATTCCGCTGCTGGGCCGGCTGTTCGAACACGAGGTATCCGCCAAGGACGAGACCGAGCTGGTCATCCTGGTCACTGCAAACGTCGTCGACCCCGTGGCGGCCGGCGAACTGCAGGTGCCGGGCCAAGGCCTGGCCGGCATCGACGACCTGCTGCCGCCGCAAGCCCCCATCGGCTACCTGTACTGATCGCGCACGAGACACGCCATGGACTACGCCAAGACCCAATCCCCGAATCGGCGCGCGCTGCGCCGCCTGATGCCTGCCGCGCCGCTGCTGCTGGCCCTGCTGCTTACCGGCTGCGGCACGCAGTTGAACGACATGCGCGCCAAACGCTTCGGCGCCGGCCAAGCCGCCAATACACCGACCGTGGCGCCGCGCGCCGTGGCGCTGGCGCTGCAGGCCGCACCGGACGGCAACGGCCTGACGGCCGACTCGCTGAACGCGGCCAATGAACTGCTGACGCGCCAGGGCCGCATCGACGCGCAGGTGCTGACGCTGACGCCGTTCAACGCGCGCGGCGAAGCGCTGGCGCAACGCCTGGCGCAGGCCCTGGCCCGCAGCGGAGCGCGCGCCCCGCGCGTCGAGTCCGTGCCGCGCGACGCGCAGCGCCTGGCTGACGCGGCGCAGGCCGGCTGGGACCTGGAACTGCAATCCGAAGCGCTGACCGTGCAGGCCACGCGCTGCACCGTCGCCAAGCCCAACGACTGGACGATTCATCCGTACTACGGCGTCGGCACGCTGGGCTGCGCGAACCGCGCCAACCTGGCGCGCATGGTCAGCGATCCGCGCGACCTGTCCCGGCCGCGCGCGCTGGAGGGCGCGGACGGCAAGGCGGCCGCTGGCGCCATCGACCGCTACCAGACCGGCGAAATCCGCGACCTGATCGACATCGACTTCGACAACTGACGGCCATGAGCAACACGACACCGACCCGCAACGGCGCGCCCACCCCGGGCCCCGCCGTCTTTGCCGCCCAGGCCGACCTGGCCGTCATCGGCGAACAGCTCGTCCGCCTGCAACGTCCCGCCTGCGCGCTGCAAGCGGGCGGTCCCGCCGCCGCGGCCGCCTGGTGCGCCGCGAATCCGCTGCCCGGCGTGCTGCTGGCCGACATCACCGGCGAGCCGCACCCGATCGCGGCGCTGCTGGAGCTGGCGGCCCTGACCGGCCCCGCGTGCCGCATCGTCGCGCTGGGCGACAAGCAGGACGTGGACCTGTACCGCCAGCTGCTGCAGGCCGGCATTTTCGATTACCTCATCAAGCCGCCACGCCTGGATGTGCTGGCCGACACGCTGGCACGCGCCGACGACGATGCGCCGCTCGGACAGGGCGGCGCCGCGCGCGCCGGCCGTTCCGCCGCCATCGTGGGCGCGGCCGGCGGCCTGGGCGTCAGCACGCTGACCGCCTCGCTGGGCCTGTGGCTGGCGCATTCGCGGCAGACGCCGACCGTGATGGTCGACTTTGATCGGCGCAAGGGCGACCTGCCGCTGCTGCTGGGCCTGGAAGCCGACGCGGGTCTTGCCAGCCTGCTGTCCGCCCCCGACATCGACCCGCGCCTTCTGCAACGCACGCTGCTTGCCGCAGGCCAAGTGCCCGCGCCGCAACAGGCGCAGCCGGCCGCCCGCCTGCAATTGCTGGCCCAGCGCCCCGGTCCCGAAACGCCTTTCGACCCCGAGCGCGCGCTCGAGATCGGCGGCGCGCTGTGCCAATGGTTTTCGCTGTCGCTGTGGGATCTGCCGTCGCACCGTCCCGGCGGCGCGGACGAAGTGCTGGCGCATGCCGACATCCGGGTCGTGCTGACCGAGCTGACCGTGCAAGGCGCGCGCAACACGCATCGCCTGCTCGCCGAGCTGGGCGAAGGCGGCGCCAACCAGCGTCTGGTGCTGGTGGCCAGCGACGCGCGCCAGTCACAGGCCGCCGCGCTGACCGCAACGCAGTTCGAGGAATTCGTCGGCCGGCGTATTGACCAGCATCTGCCCTACGCAGGCCAGGCGCTGGCCGCCAGCCTCTTGAAAGGCCCGCTGTCGCCGCAGGCCGCGCCCGCCTATGCCCAAGCCGTCGCGCAGCTTGGCGCGCGCATCCTCGGCCTGCCCGCGGCCGCGCCCGCCGCCGAGCAAGGCGCGCTGCAACGGCTGCGCGCCTGGCTGAACCGCTCGGCCCCGGCCGGACGCGCGGCGCGCGCCTGATCCCTGCCAGACACGACAGACCGACATCATGCTGCCCCGCCGAAAGCCCGCGCCGTCCTCCTTCCCTTCAGCAGCCGCCGCCGCGCCGGCCATTGCGACGCCCGTTGTTGCCGCTACGGCCATCCCGTCCCCGGCCGCCGCGCAGCCTGCACCCACGCCCACCGCACCCGCCGCGCCGGCCGCCCGGGCACCGC
>NZ_JCBANC010000103.1:0-11078 GCF_059760815.1 Achromobacter sp. 1012554356
CGCTTCAAGGACCTGATCGCCAGCGGCGCCACCACCATCCTGCAGACCGACGCGACCGTGTGCGGCGGCATCACCGAATGGCGCCGCATCGCGGCCACGGCGGACAGCCACGGCATCACCGTCGCGCCGCACGCGTGGCACGACGTGCACATCCACCTGGCCGCCAGTGCGCCCAACGCAACCTACGTGGAATGGATGCCGGACGATCACATCGTCAACTTCCGCCGCCTCATCGACCGACAACTGCAGGCCGAGGACGGCAACCTGCTGGTGCCCACCGAGCCCGGACTTGCCTTCCGGTTCAGCGACGACGCCATCGCAGAATACGGCGTCGTCTATCCCGGCGAACGCGATCGCTGGCAGGTCGTGCGTTGACCACGGCCGCTCCCGCGCTGGGCCTGCTGCTGTCGGCCAAGGTCGACCGCGCGCATGGCCCGCGCCTCGATGACCTTGCGCAAGGGGCCGGCGTGCGTCTGCAACGCCATCGGATCGAAGACGCCGATCCCGCGCGTATCGACGTGGCGTTCTTTTCTCGCGACCTGTACGAAGGCAGTTCGCTGCGCAAGCCCGGCCCGCTGTCCGACGCCTTCTTTCGGGTGTCGGACGCAGCACCCGGGCTGCGCTGGCTGCACGTCTGTTCGTCGGGACTGGACCTGCCACAGTATGCGCACACGTTGGCGAGGGGCGTCCCCGTCACGGCGTCCACCGGCGTCACCGCCGCCCCCATCGCGCAGACCGCCGTGGCGGCCATCCTGGCGCAGTCGCGCGGCTTCGACCGCTGGCTCGCCTCACAGGCGCGGCGTGCATGGCAGCCGCTGACCGGCGACGCCCGGCCACGCGATCTGTCGTCGATGCAGGTGCTGGTGCTAGGCGCGGGCGCCATCGGGCAGGAGATTGGGCGGTTGTGCTCGGCCCTGGGCCTGCGCACGACGGCCGTGCGCAGGCATGCCGAGCCGCTGGCCGGCTTTGACGACGTCATGCGCATGGCGCAGTTGGACGACGCCCTGCCCTATTGCGACTGGCTGGTGCTGGCGCTGCCGTTGAACGCCGAGACGGCCGGCATCATCGATGCGCGCCGACTGGCCCTGCTGCCGCGCGGCGCGCGCATCGTCAACGTCGCGCGCGGCGAGCTGGTGGATGAAGCCGCGCTGACGGATGCGCTGGCCACGGGACGGCTGGCGGGCGCTTACCTCGACACGTTTACGGAAGAACCGCTGCCGCAGGCGTCGCCGCTATGGTCGCTGCCATCGGTGTGGATCAGCCCGCACAACAGCGCCGCGTCCCTCGGGCACGAGGACCGCGTCGTTGACTGCTTCGCCGATCAGTTCCGGCGGTGGCTGGCACGTCATGCGGGGAAGTTGGGCAATACGAACTGCTAACCCCGTCATCCAGGTTCCTTTTGCATCGACCCATCAACGGGCAGCATCCTCGCGCTCTGGTCCCGGGGACTGGCCAAGGCGTCACTCAGACGAATCCGGCGAGTATTTCTCGGCGTTTGCCGAATGCGCTTAAATATCGCTTTAAATGGGGACTTGCTTCCCAAGGCCCGCAGCGCCAATGTGCGCCTGCCCGCGCCTCATCAAAAGCCATATCCAGATTCCGGAGTCTCTGCCTTGTTCCGCAGATTTGAAAGCCAGCTCAATCCGTTCCCTTCCGAGAACGTCCCCCCGCCCCCAACGGGATTCTTCGCGTTCCTGTGGTTCTGCACGCACGGTTCGCGCCGCTACATCGCTGCGCTGGCGATCCTGAGCGCGGCGGTGTCCATCTACGAAGCGTGGCTCTTCGCCTTTCTGGGGCAGGTCGTCGACATGCTCACCGCCTGGAAAGCCGGCGAGGCCGCGTCGGCGCACGAACGGCAGGTTCTGTGGGGCATCGCCATCGTGCTGTGTGTCAGCGTTGGCGTCGTCGCATTACGCACGCTGGTCCAGCATCAGGTCCTGGCGATCAACCTGCCGCTGCGCCTGCGCTGGGACTTTCACCGCATGATGCTGCGGCAAAGCCTGTCTTTCTTTTCGGATGAATTCGCTGGCCGCGTCACTACCAAGGTCATGCAGACCGCGCTAGCCGTGCGCGAAGTGCTGCTCACCTTCTGCGAAATCGTGCTCGGCATCGCCGTCTATTTCGTCACCATCGTTGCGCTGGCTGGCGGCTTCGACTGGCGCCTGATGCTGCCCTTCATCGGCTGGATGGCGCTTTACGGCCTGGCCATGATGTATTTCGTGCCGCGGCTGGGTAAGGTCGGCAAGGAGCAGGCCCATGCCCGCTCGTCCATGACGGGACGCGTCACCGACGCCTACACCAACATCACCACCGTCAAGCTCTTCTCGCACACCAACCGCGAGGCCCGCTTTGCGCGCGCCGCCATGGAGGACTTCAAGGAAACCGGCTACCGCCAGATGCGTCTGGTCAGCCAGTTTGAAATCGTCAACCAGGCGTTGGTGTCCGCGCTGATCCTGGCGGCCGGCGGCTACGCGCTGTGGCTGTGGCACGGCAACGAAATCGGCACCGGCGCAGTGGCCGCCGTCACCGCCATGGCGCTGCGCGTGAACGGCATGTCGCACTGGATCATGTGGCAGATGACCTCGCTGTTCGAGAACATCGGCACCGTGCAGGACGGCATCGCCACCCTGACCCACGTCCCGAAGGTGCAGGACGCGCCCAATGCCGCCACCCTGCACGTCACGCAAGGCGAAGTCCGATTCGACGACGTCTATTTCAACTACAACAACGAGCGCCAGGTCCTTGACGGCCTGACCCTCACCGTGCGTCCCGGCGAAAAGATCGGCCTGGTCGGCCGCTCCGGCGCCGGCAAATCGACGCTCATCAACCTGCTGCTGCGCTTCTACGACGTCGAGCGCGGCCACATCCGCATCGACGGCCAGGACATCTCGCAGGTCACGCAAGACAGCCTGCGCAGCGCGATCGGCATGGTTACGCAGGACACGTCGCTCCTGCACCGCTCCATCTGCGACAACATCGCCTATGGCCGTCCCGACGCCAGCCGCGAAGAGATCCGCGCCGCCGCGGCCCGCGCGCAGGCCGACGACTTCATCGAGCAGCTCAGCGACTCGCACGGCAACACCGGCTACGACACGCTTGTCGGCGAACGCGGCGTCAAGCTGTCGGGTGGACAACGCCAGCGCATCGCCATTGCCCGCGTCATGCTCAAGAACGCGCCCATCCTGCTGCTGGACGAAGCCACCAGCGCGCTGGATTCGGAAGTGGAAGCCGCCATTCAGGAAAGCCTGGACGAAGTCATGCAGGGCAAGACCGTCATCGCCATCGCCCACCGCCTGTCGACAATCGCCGCCATGGACCGGCTCATCGTGATGGACCAAGGCCAGATCATCGAACAGGGCAGCCATGCGGAACTGCTGGCAATGAACGGCGTGTACGCGCGCCTGTGGCGGCATCAGAGCGGCGGCTTCCTGGCCGAAGAACCGAGCCAACCGGTTTGATCAAGAGACCCCATTGACAGGTTTGGTTGCACTTTATTAGGGACACAATACAGACCCGATCGGATAATCCCGGCGCTATTCGAAAAGGATCTTTATTTTGAAGTTGAAAGCTGCACTCCTCATTTCCGCGCTGACCGCTGTCGTCGTTGCGCCCGCCAATGCCGCGTCCCCGCGTTCGGTCGACGCCCGCACGTTTGACGTCGCTGGCGTCAAGACGGGCATGGACTTCGACGAAGCGCTCGCCGCCACGGCCAAAAATTTCCACGTCAGCAAGAAAGACATCCGGATCGGTTACGCGACGAACAACCCCGTCACGAACACCAAGATGCCGATGAATTTCAGCTACGACAAGGACGGCGTGAGCTTCATCGTCCACTTCGAGCCACGCGTGCCCGTCGACAAGCAACGGCCGCTGGCTGTTTCCCAGATCCGGTATGAACTGCCGTGGACCCCGGCCAACAAGGACTCCATGGGCAAAGCGGTGCTGGAAAAATACGGCCGCCAGTCCAACTATCCCAACGACCTGGTCATGGAGTGGTGCGCCAAGCCCAGCACGAACCCCGGCATGGGCTGCTCACCGGACCTGACGCAAGCAGTATTGAAATACAGCGGCGTCAGCATCCAGATGCACGACCCGTCATGGATGAACGCCCGGATCGAGTATGTGGATCGCAGCAATACCAGAAAGCCCAGCTTCTAAGGGCTTCGGAAATTCCGGATCGGATGCGCCTTCGCGTTAGCGGGGTGCGCCTCCCCCGCCACTGTTATCTGGCTGCTGGCGCGGAAAATTCTCCGGCTGCGCCGCCGCCTCGTCTCTCTTCAGTTCCGCCACGCGGGCGCGCACAATGGCGTCCGAGTCCGCGGGCTGGCCCATGTCCAGCGGCTTGCCATGATTGCCGGCCTGACCAAAGCGAACGCGCACCACGCGCGGGTCAGCCGCTGAAACCACCATGTCGCCCTCGCCGTTCGGTCTCTCCATGGCCGCATCTCCACATTGCGAGGTCCAATCCGGCGCGAGGATGTACCACGCGACAGCGGCAATCGCTATGGCGGCGCCGCCAAACCAGGCCCAAAGCGGTCCGGGCAAAAGGGCCTTGAGCAGGCCGCCCCGCTCCAGTTGCGCGACATGTCTGTCAAATTCGTGCTGGCACAACGCGTTCAATTCGGCGATCGCCTGACGGCGTGTGACGTTGCCGGAAAACGCGCCCTCGGTCGCGGCCAACTCGAACATTTCATCCAGATCCAGATCGGACAGGATTTCTTCTGTCGCCAGCCAGACCAGGGCGCCACCCAGCGTCACGAAGGGCGCCACCGGCATCGCTTCCAGCCGCATCAGCGCAGCAGCATGGTGGTCGGCGCGAATGATGCCGTCGACACGCAGGCGCTCAAGCAGCGCGAGGGGAGCCTGCGTCATGCCGGCATGCCAAACAAAAGGAACGCGCGTTGGCGCAACATGGATTGAGCACTCCCCAGTAACGATGTCGATGGATGATCCCTTGCGGCACAGAAAGCCGACTCGGATTCGCTCATGACGACGAAAGCAAGGAGTGCTTCGCCATCGATTTTCGACGTCGTTTTACCAGGGGCTATCAGCTCTTATTGCCCTTCGTTGGCTGTCAGTTGATTGAAGTCAGCACAGATCTCAATTGCACGAATCGCACCACATATTCGATAGGCATCGATGGAAATTTTCCTGCACCGACCCACGCGCCAGGTAATCGAGACCGCCCCCGCGGTCAGGCTCAATATGCGAGCTGCGCGGGAAGCGTCTCGACGAGCCAGTCGATGAATACGCGCAGCCGATGCGTCACATGCCGGTTGTGCGGATACACCACATGAAAGGGATAGGGCTGCGGCCGCCACGGCTTCAGGATCTCGACGAGGACGCCGCTCTTTAACGCGGGGCCGGCCGCATACGTGAAGGTCTGCACAATTCCCAAGCCCGCCAGCGCCGCCGCCAGATGCGCGTTGCTTTCGTTGACGCCGACACGATGCTCGACCTTGATCTCCGTTTTTTGTCCATCGCGTTCAAAGCGGAAAGGAAATGCGCGGCCATTCTGCGGCGACAGATAGCTGACCAGCTTGTGGCCGTTCTTCAACTCGTCCGGATAGGCCGGCGTGCCGAACTGCTTGAGGTACCCCGGCGTGGCGCAGGTAATCAGATCGGCAGTGCCGATCAGCCGCGCCACCAGCGAAGAATCGTCAAGCGGACCGCCGCGGATCACGCAATCGACGTTGTCGCTGATCAGATTGACGGGGCGGTCTGACACCCCAAAGTCGATCCGGATATCCGGATAGCGCGTCAGAAAATCGGAGATCGCGGGGATCAACACGTCGCGTGCGGTGGAACCGCCCACGTCGATGCGCAGGTGTCCTTTCGGCTTGCCTTGCACGGCATTGAACGACCCGTCGATATCTTCGAGGTCGCGCACGATGCGCAACGCCTTCTCGTAATACTCGCGGCCCTCCGGCGTGACGGTGACGCGCCGCGTCGTCCGTTGCAGCAGGCGCACGCCAAGGTGCGCCTCCAGGTCCTGCACGATCTTGCTGAGCGTGGCATTGGGCATATCCAGCGAGTCCGCCGCCCGCGTGAAACTGCCCGCCTCCACCACGCGGGCAAAACCGCGAATCGCTGTCAATTGATCCATGCCGAAAACTCCCAGAGATGAAGCGATTATCCATAAACATGCATAGTCATTTCAATCTTGCTGGATTTACTCATCATTCCGGCAACTTGCGCAGGAGTGACCATAGGCGCCTATTTTTCAGTGATGCAGGTGCTCGGGAGGGATTGTCCGGCAATGGCGAACGCTTGCCAGAAGCCTGGGGCTACCTGCGCGTGAACAAGATCGGATGGCTGAGGCTTTTCGTCTCGCGCAGAACTGACCCAAACAGGCGCATTCAACACAAGCAGGGAATCGACGAGGCTTGGCGGCAGGCTGAATGCCCGAAACTTCATCGTTGGATTCAAGTTCCAGGCCGGAACCTTCTGAATGCAAGCAGTGGAGCGGGTGAAGGGAATCGAACCCTCGTATGAAGCTTGGGAAGCTGCCGTTCTACCATTGAACTACACCCGCTCGGGTGTCGTGCCGCGGCCATGGGCCGGGCAGAGCCGCGATTATAGCGCGGCTTTTTTTGGTCGGGGCGGGTCAAAAAAGCCCGCCCCATTCGACCGAAAAGCCGCAGCTATCAATTCGCCGTGATGTTGGCGGCCTTGACCACCTTGCCCCAGCGGTCCAGCTCGGTCTGCGTGTAGGCGCCCAGTTCCTTCGGACCCATGAAGATCGCCTCGGCGCCCTGCTCGGCGGCCTTCTTGCGGAACTCGTCGGTCTTCATGATCTTCTGGATCTCACCCGCGATCTTGTCGACGACCGGCGCGGGCGTGTCCTTCGGTGCGTACATGGCGAACCACGACGAGACGATCAGATCGGGGTAGCCGGCTTCGGCGGCGGTGGGCACGTCGGGCAGCGACGGCAGGCGGGCGTTGCCCGTGACCGCCAGCGCGCGCAGCTTGCCTGCGGCGATCTGCCCCAGCAGCGGCGGCGGCGTGGTGATGGTCATGTCGACGGCGCCGCCCAAAAGATCGTTCAGCGCGGGGCCGGTTCCCTTGTAGGGAATGTGCGTGATCTGCGTGCCGGCCATCTGGTTGAGCAGTTCCGTGGCGACCTGCTGCAGCGAGCCGTTGCCCGACGACGCGTAATTCAGCTTGCCCGGATTGGCCTTGGCGTACGCGACCAATTCCTTCAAGGACTTGATGGGCAAATCGGGACGCACGACCACAACTTGCGGAGCGGACAGCACGTTGGCAACCGGGGCGAAGTCCTTGATGGGGTCCCAGCCGGCGGCGGGCGTCACGTGCGGCGTGATGACCTGAAAGCCCGAGTACTGCAACAGCAGCGTGTAACCGTCCGGCTTGGCGCGGGCCACGGCCTGCGCGGCGATGCCGCCCGAGGCGCCGGGCTTGTTCTCAACGACGACGCTCTGGCCCAGCGCCACGCCCAAGGGCTGCGCGATCAGGCGGGCGGCGATGTCGGTAGTGCCGCCCGGTGCGGCGGACACGATCAGCGTGACGGGACGGTTGGGGAATTCGGCCTGTGCGCTGGCCGCGCCGGCGGCGGCGATCAGGGCGAAGGCGGCGCTGGTGCGCAGGGCGGTGGGCAGGCGGAAAGAGGCCATGCGTTGTCTCCTGGGTATTGTTTTATCTATGGGTGGTGTCGGGTGCTGCAGGTACTGCTTAAAAAAACAATCAATCAGGCGTCGGCCGGAAACCGTTCGGCCAGCCACGCGGGCGGCGCGTGCAGGGCCAGCCTTGGCCCCGCCTGCAGCAATGCGTTGGACAGATCACGCTGGACCAGGCCGGGCAGGCTTCGCACGATGGCCAGCAACGGCTCAAGCGACACGCCCGTCTCCACGCCCATGCAGGCAAACATGTGGACCAGTTCTTCGGTGTTGACATTGCCGCTGGCGCCCGGCGCGTAAGGGCATCCGCCCAGGCCGCCGGCAGCGGCGTCAAAGCGGGTGATGCCGGTTTGCCAGGCCGCGATGGCGTTGGCCAGCGCCATGCCGCGCGTGTTGTGCAGGTGTACGGTCAGCGCCGTGTCGGGCAGGCGCGCAGCCGCCTGTTCGCACAACGCGGCCACTTGGGTCGGAAACGCCATGCCCGTCGTGTCGCACAGCGTGATGCCGGCAGTGCCCGCATCGACCAGACGCGCCGCCAGATCCAGCACCGTGTCCGCGGGCACATCGCCATCGAACGGACAGCCGAACGCGGTCGACAAGGACACGTTGCACGGCGCGCCAGCCTTTGCCGCGGCGGCCAGCACCTGCGACAACTCGGCAAACGACTGGTCGCGCGTCATGCGCAGGTTGGCGCGGTTGTGCGTCTCGCTGCACGACATGACGAGGTTCATCTCGTCGGTGCCGGCCTCCAGCGCGCGTTCCAGCCCGCGTACGTTCGGGACGAGCGCGGTGTAGATCACGCCCGGACGGCGGCGGATGCGGCGCATGACGTCGACGGCGTCCGCCAGCGCGGGAATGGCTTTGGGGGAGGTGAAGCTGGTGACCTCGATACGGGCGAAGCCGCAGTCGGAAAGCGCATCCACGAAGGCGACCTTGTCGTCGGTGGGCACCATGGTCTTCTCGATCTGCAGGCCATCGCGCGGGCCGACCTCGTTGATCTCGATGCGGGCGGGTCCGTGGTTCATGCAATCACTCCCTTGGCGCGCAACGCGGCGCGCTGTTCTTCGGTCAAGCCTGCGGACGCCAGCACCGTGTCGGTGTGTTCGCCGAGCGTCGGCGCCCGTTCGCGCACCGCGCCCGGATTGGACGACAGGTACGGGAAGACGGCGGGCATTTCCACCTGCACGCCTGCCGCGGATTCCATCGAGGTGATGGCGTTGCGGGCGCGGTAGTGCGGATCCTTGGCAATATCGGCGATGGAATAGATGCGGCCGGCCGGCACGCCCGCTTCCAGCATCGCGGCCAGCACGTCGTCGATCGGCCGTTCCTGCGTCCACGCGCCGATGGCGGCGTCGATCTCTTCCACGCGGCGCGCGCGGCCGTCGTTGTGCGCCAGCGCCGGGTCCTGCCCCAGGTCGTCGCGGCCGATACGCGCCATCAGACGGGTGTAGATGGCGTCGCCGTTGCCCGCGATGAGCACGTAGCCGTCCTGGCACGGATAGGCGTTGGACGGCGCAATGCCGGGCAGCGACGCGCCGGCGGGCTCACGCACCGCGCCGAACACCGAATACTCGGGCAACAGGCTCTCGCTGAGATTGAAGAGGCTTTCATACAGCGCGGTGTCGATCACCTGCCCCACGCCGCCGCGCGCATCGCGTTGATACAGCGCCAGCATCACGCCCAGCGCGCCATGCAGGCCGGCGATGGTGTCGCCCAGCGACAGGCCGGCGCGCACCGGCGCGCGGCCGGGCTCGCCGTTCAGATAGCGCAGGCCCGCCATGGCTTCGCCGATCGCGGCAAAGCCCGGTTCGCGCGCCTTGGGGCCGGTCTGGCCGTAGCCCGAAATGCGCAACATGATCAGGCGGGGATTCAGTTCGTGCAGGGCTTCCCACGACAAGCCCCACTTTTCCAGCGTGCCGGGGCGGAAGTTTTCAATCAGTACATCGGCCTCGCGCGCCAGCATGCGCACGATGTCCTGGCCTTCCTGCTGCCGCAGGTCGACGCAGACCGACTGCTTGTTGCGCGACTGCGCCTCCCACCACACCGAGGTGCCCTCGTGCAGCAGACGCCACTTGCGCAGCGGATCGCCCTGGCCCGGCGGTTCGATCTTGATGACCTGCGCGCCAAAATCCGCCAGCGTCTTGGCCGCGAAAGGCCCCGCGATGAGTTGTCCCAGTTCCAGCACACGAATGCCGGCAAGAATCTGCCCTGCCATATCGCCTCCCAGGCGCGTCTTACGGTAGTGATGGAAGGCAGTGTGCGCGCAAAGCGGCGCGATGCGGAATGGACAATCGGGGAAAGGGGCATTCCCGGAACGAGAAACCCCGGGCTAACCCTCAGCCCTCGCCGCGCAAATGGGCCAGCAGCAGCCGCGCAGCCACGGTCAGGGTGTCGGCGTCGCGCACGCCCAGAAGCAGCCAGCGGCGCGCCCACTCGTCGGTCAGCGGGATCAGCCGGATCGGCATGGACCGCGCGTGCGGCTCGGCGGCGATTCGCGGCAGGATGCCCACGCCGCGCGTGGCCGCCACCATGCGGCAGATGGCATCAAAACTGCGCACCTGGATGCGCAGCCGCATTGCCCGGCCCATGCGGCCGCTTTCTTCCGACAGCCGGGTCGCCAGCGACGTCGCGGGCGGCAGGCCGACGTAGTCGTAGGCCAGCGTGTCCGCAAACGCGACCTGCGGCTCGGCGGCGAGCGGATGGCGCTGCGGCACGATGAGCACCAGCTCGTCCAGGCGATAGGGAAAGGTGGCAAGGCCGTCTGCGGGCGTACGGTCGGCAAAGACGCCGATGTCCGCACGGTTCTCCAGCACGGCGGTGACGATGTCGCTGCTGTTCTGCTCTTCCAGGTCGATGCGCACGGCAGGGTGCTCGTCCATGAAGGCGGCCAGGTCTTCAGGCAGGAACTGTGTCAAGGACGAGGTATTGGCGGCGATACGCACCTGTCCTCGCACCCCTTGCGCGAAGTCGGACAGCGCGCCGGCCATTTGCTCGACTTCCTGCAGCACCCGCAGCGCGTGCACCAGGCACGCCTGGCCGGCGTCGGTCAGCTCCACGCCGGCGGCATTGCGAAACAGCAGGGGCGAACCCAGCGCGGCTTCCAGGTCCGAGATCCGCTTGCTGGCCGCGCCCACCGCCAGATGCGACTGGCGCGCGCCCGCCGAGATGCTTCCCTGGCGCGCCACGGCGACAAACAGGGCAAGCGTGACGAGGTCGATCCGGGCAAAGTTCATGAAAAAGGTCTACGGCGCAGGGAAACCGGGCTGAAACTATAGCCGCAGGCGGCCGGGATAAATGCGTCCCTGTTTTAGTCCCTATGACCGGCTCCGCGCGGACAGACCTGCCACTACAATCCCGCCTATGAATACGAACAACCCCACCAACAGCTCCACGAACACCCCTGCGGACCTCCCCGCAGACGCGCCCGCCACGCCCGCCGCC
>NZ_JCBANC010000104.1:0-10620 GCF_059760815.1 Achromobacter sp. 1012554356
CTTCGGCCTTCCCTTCAGATTCCCTCGGGCGCATCGACGGCGCTCGCGCCCACGGGGACCGCGACGCCGTGCTGCTAGGGTCTTTGGTATGCGCGCTGCAAGACCTGTGGTCATGGCAGGAAATCTGCGGGGCCGCCGGGTGGCTGCCGCCCGGGCGGCGGCAACCCAGCATCGGGCCGGTGTGTCGTCGTGGCGTTGTGCGCTTCGCGCCGGTGCTGATTGGTTTGCTAATGGCCCGCCGTCACGGAGGGAGGGGCGATGATGGGCGGCGCGGCGACGTTCAGCCACAACTTGCCGACCAGTACGCGCCGCCCATCGGGCACGGGAGTTCAAATGACGATGAACGTAGGCTGGCTCTGAACTTCCCAAGAGCGCCTGCCGCTGCCGGTGTCTGACACCCTAGGAGACGCACTTGGTATGAAGCGAATCTCACCAGGGTGTCAGACACCTAGACCAAATGCAGCCACACGCGAAGCGCCATCGCCACCCCGCAAGACACCGCGTAAGTCTCCGGAGGCCGCCCGCGCGGCCGAACGGAGACGGGCACCGCAAGATGCTGCTAGCCCGAAGGGCTCTGCACAAAAACGCCGAGCACGTCGACCGCCCCAACGGCCTGGAAACTTGAATTGCCAGAGTCCGGTGCGGTGGCGGCCCGGGGTGCGAGGGGCGTCGATAAGCCCGAGGGAATCTGAAGGGAGCCGAAGGCGGACGAAGATGACGAAGGGGGGGGCGCCTAGTCAAGTCCGGAGCGAAGGCTCCGGACCGCAATCGTGGCCCCGCGCGCCCCGTGCCGCTACCGTGCCGGACGTCTTAAGAACTCAATCACTGGACCCACGCCGCACCGAGCGTCTAACGAACCCAATCCTCCATCAGCGATCTCAAATCACCATCCGCGCTAACAAACACACCCTTTGCACACATAACCTCATATCGACTAAGTATTTTTCGGCCACAAATCCCGATGACAGAATCACCTCATCAAGCATTCACTTCATCGGACACCAATCAACATGGCCCCCTTGCTCCGCCTCCTGACCACAGCCGCACTCACGCTCGCATTCACCGCAAGCGCACAAGCCCAGAACAACAGCAAAGACACCATCACAGTAGGCATCTCCGTAGGCACCGCCGAAAAAATCTTCGACGTCGTCAAGCAAGTCGCCGCCCGTGATGGCCTGCAGATCAAGCTCGTCAAATTCAACGACTACCAACTCCCGAACGCCGCACTGAACGCCGGTGACCTCGACGCCAACGCCTTTCAGCACAAGCCTTTCCTCGACAACCAGATCAAGGCACGCGGCTTCGACATCGTGCCCGTCGGCCTCACCGTCACCGCGCCCCTTGGCTTCTACTCCCGCAAGATCAAATCCTTGGACGAGCTTCCCGAAGGCGCCTCCGTCGGCATTCAGAACGACCCCTCCAACGGCAATCGCGCCCTGCGTCTGCTTGCCGCTTACAAGCTCATCACTCTCAAGCCTGAGGCCGAGCAGAAGAACACCGCCACACCGCTTGACGTCGTCTCCAATCCGCGCAAGATCAAGCTGATTGCGCTCGATGCCGCGCAGCTGCCGCGGTCGCTGGATGATCTGACCGCTGCGTCCATCAACAACGACTACGCCGAACAGGCAGGCCTTGTCCCCGCCCGCGACGCCATCGGCCGCGCGGCCGCCGACGGCCCCTACGCCAACCTCATTGCCGTGCGCACCAAAGACCGCGACCAGCCCTGGGTCAAGAAGCTTGTCTCCGCGTACCAATCGCCCGAAGTCCGCGCCTACATCGAGCGCGAATTCAAAGGCTCGCTTGTTCCCGCCTTCTAACGCAGCGTCCCGGCAGACCACCATGAGCATCCTCACCCTGGCCGGCAGTCCGTCGCAGCGGTCCCGTTCCTCCGCGTTGCTGCGTCACGCCGCACAGATCCTGCGTGCACGCGGACTCGGCATCAGCGAACTTGGCCTGCGCGACATTCCGGCCGAAGAACTCATCGAAGGGCATTACACCGGCGCGGCCGCCGGCGCGCTGCGTGCGCGGGTTGCGGCTGCCGATGCCGTGCTCATCTCCACGCCCGTCTACAAGGCGTCGTTCTCCGGCGGACTCAAGGCCGTGCTCGACCTGCTCGATGAAAAGGCGCTTGCCGGCAAGGTCGTCCTGCCCATCGCCACCGGCGGCAGTCCCGCGCATCTGCTTGCCCTCGAATACGGCCTCAAGCCCGTGCTGTCCGCGCTTGGCGCGCGGCACATCCTGGCCGGCGTCTACGCCACCGACAAACAGGTGTGGCTCGACGAGCTGGGCAACGCCGACATTGACGACGACGTGCGCGGGCGGCTCGAGGATTCCGTCGAGCGTCTGTCCGAACACGTGCAGCCGCGCGCCGGCGCCGTCCACCCAGCCTACGACCTTGGCCGCCTCGCCCTCGCGGGCGGCTTCAGCGTCTGATCCGGAGTTTCAGCATGGACGTTTTCTGGTTCATCCCCACGCACGGCGATTCCCGTTACCTGGGCACCAGCCGCGGCGCGCGCGCCGCCAGCTATGACTACTTCCGCCAGGTCGCCGTCGCCGCCGACACGCTCGGCTATGACGGCGTGCTGCTGCCCACCGGGCGATCCTGCGAAGACGCGTGGGTCGTCGCCTCCAGTCTCATCGGCGCCACGCGCAACTTGAAGTTCCTCGTCGCCATCCGTCCCGGCGTCAGCTCGCCGCAAGTGTCCGCGCGCATGGCCGCCACCTTCGACCGCCTGTCCGAAGGCCGCCTGCTCGTCAACGTCGTCACCGGCGGTGATCCCGGCGAGCTCGAAGGCGACGGCGTCTTCGTCAGCCATGACCAGCGCTACGCCATTACCGCGGACTACCTCAAGATCTGGCGCGGCATTCTTGAAAACAGCCACCAGGCCGAAGGCTTCAGCTTCGAAGGCGAGCAGCTCGTGTCAAAGGGCGGCAAGGTCATCTATCCGCCCGTCCAGACGCCGTACCCACCCCTGTACTTCGGCGGCTCGTCCGAAGCCGCGCATGAACTCGCGGCCGAACAGCTCGACGTCTACCTGACCTGGGGCGAACCGCCCGATGCCGTCGCGCGCAAGATCGCCGACGTGCGCGCCCGCGCCGCACAGCACGGGCGTACCGTGCGATTCGGCATCCGGCTGCACGTCATCGTGCGCGAGACTGCCGAGGCGGCGTGGGCCGCAGCCGACGAACTCATCAGCCATCTCAGTGAAGACGCCGTGCAGGCCGCGCAGGCCGCGTTCGGCAAGATGGATTCCGAAGGCCAGCGCCGCATGGCCGCGTTGCACGGGGGCAAGCTGACGGACGGCAACGGCGGCCGCTCGCACCTGGAGATCTCGCCCAACCTGTGGGCGGGCGTCGGCCTCGTGCGCGGCGGCGCCGGCACCGCGCTGGTCGGCGATCCTGAAACCGTCGCCGCCCGCATCCAGGAGTATGCCGACCTCGGTATCGACACCTTCATCTTCTCCGGCTATCCGCACCTGGAAGAGTCCTACCGCTTTGCCGAACTGGTGTTTCCGCTGCTGCCCGGCAAGGGCGAGCGCAAACCCGGCAGCACCGTGCTCACTGGCCCCTTCGGCGAAGTCATGGCGACCGAGCTGGTGCCCAAGGAAGCGGCAAGCTGATGCCTGCCCCGAACAATCTTCCCAGCCCGAACCTGCGGGCCGCGCGTTGGCCGTCGCCCGCGCTGGCTCGACTCCTGGCCCCCCTGCTGGCCCTCGCCGCGTGGCAGGCCGCCGCGCAGGCCGGCTGGCTGTCCGACCGCCTGCTGCCCGCGCCATCGACGGTTGCCGCCGCCGCGGTGGCGCTGGCGCGCAGCGGCGAGCTGTGGAGCCATGCGGGCGCCAGCTTTCTGCGCGTGCTCGCAGGCCTCGTGCTGGGAGGCGGGGCGGCCTTGATCCTTGGTGCGATGAACGCCACCGCCCGGCGCGCCGGCAAACAGGCCGACACCTTGCTGCAAGCGCTGGGCCTCGTGCCAGTTCTCGCGTTCGCGCCGCTCATTCTGCTGTGGCTCGGCGTGAGTGAGACGGCCCGGTTGGCGCTGCTGTCGCTGGGCGCCTTCTTCCCGATTTACCGCCAGACGGTGCGCGGCATTCGCGCGGTGGATCCCGGGCTGATCGCCACGGGCAGGGCGCATGGCCTGCACGGCTGGTCGCTGTTCCTGCACGTCATCCTGCCTGGCGCGTTGCCGTCGATGCTGACGGGGCTGCGGCAAGGCGTGGGGCTGGCGTGGCTGATGCTGGTGGCGTTGGAAGTGTTTGCGGCGCCGTCAGGCGTTGGCCTGCTGGCCGAGAAGGGCCGTCTCGCCGCGCGCGCCGACCTGCTGGTGCTCGGCATTGCGCTGTACGCCGCGATGAGCGCGGCATCCCATGCGCTGGTGCATCTGCTTGCGCGCCACCTGCTGCGCTGGAGCCCCGCGCATCGGCCCGAACTGTTTTCAAGGATCGATTGATGGCCAAGATTTCCCAGTTGCGCCAAGCGCGCCACGCTGAAGACGCCAGCGCCGGCGCGCTCGAAACCCTGGCGGCCGAGCTGGCCGCCACCGCAGTCGAACGCGATCGCGCGGGCGGTCATGCGGCTGCTGAGCGCGAACGCATCCGCGCCAGCGGCCTGCTTCGCCTGTCGATTCCCACCGCATACGGCGGCACGGGCGCGGACTGGTCGAGCGTGCTGGCGGCGGTGCGCCGCCTGGCCGAGGTCGACAGCGCGCTCGCGCACGTGTTCGGCTTTCATCATCTGCAAGTCGCTGGCGTGCTGCTGTACGGCACGCCCGAGCAGCAGGCCTACTTCCTGGCGCCCACCGCCGAGCGCCAGCTCTTCTGGGGCAACGCGCTCAATCCGCTGGACCGCCGCGTCATCGCCCGCGCGGAGCTGGACGGCTACCGCATCGACGGCGTGAAAAGCTTCAGCTCCGGCTCGGTCGGATCGGACCTGCTGACGTTCTCGGCCTGGCACAAGCCGTCGGGTACCGCGCTGATCGCCGCGCTGCCCACGCAGACCGACGGCATCACCGTCAATCCAGATTGGGATGCGTTCGGCCAGCGCCAGACCGACAGTGGCACCGTGCGCTTCGATCACGTGCGTCTGGAAGCGATCCAGGTGCTGCAGGCGCCGGGCGTCGCGCCAACGGCCCGCGCCACGCTGCGTTCGCAGGTGGCCCAGCTCATCATGACCAATCTCTATCTGGGCATCGCGCGCGGCGCCTTTCACGAGGCGCGCCGCTATGTGCGCGACGAGGCGCGGCCCTGGTTCGCGTCCGGCGTCGAGCGCCATGTCGACGATCCCTACGTGCAGGAGCGCTTTGGCGAATTCTGGCTGCGCGTGCAGGCGGCAGAGGCGCTGGCCGACCTGGCTGGATTGAAGCTGGACGCCGCGCTGGCGCGCGGACCTTCGGTCACGGCGCAAGAACGCGGTGAGGTCGCCGTTTCCGGTGCACAGGCCAAGGTGCTCGCGCATCGCGCCGCGCTGGCGGTGGGCTCGGAACTGTTCGAGGTGACCGGGGCCAGCGCCACCGCCGCGCGCTACGGCTACGACCGCTACTGGCGCAACGCGCGTGTCCACACCCTGCATGACCCGGTCTCCTACAAGATCCGCGACCTGGGGCGGTACGCGTTGCTCGATCAGGCGCCAGAACCCACCGCCTATTCCTGATGCAACCGCAATGACCGATATTTCCGACATCTCCGCCGTGCCGCAGCCCGTCATCCGCCTGGATGCGGTGAGCAAGTCGTTTGCGACGCGTGCCGGACGCTTTGACGCCGTGCGCAACGTGTCGCTGTCGATCCGCGCCGGCGACACGTTCGGCATCATCGGCAAGAGCGGCGCGGGCAAGTCCACGTTGCTGCGCCTCATCAACCTGCTGGAGCGGCCGGACGAAGGCGCCGTGCGCGTGGCCGGCACCGAACTCACCGTGCTGTCCAAGCGCGACCTGCGGTCGGCGCGGCAGAACATCGGCATGATCTTCCAGCAGTTCAACCTGCTGCAGAACGAGACCGTGTTCGAGAACGTGGCCTTTGCGCTGCGCGTGCACGGCGGGCGCAGCAAGACGCAGATCGCTGACCGCGTGCGCGACTGCCTGGAGATCGTGGGGCTGACCGACAAGGCAGCCAGCCATCCCGCGCAGTTGTCGGGCGGCCAGAAGCAGCGAGTGGCGATCGCGCGTGCACTCGCCAGCGAGCCTGCCGTGCTGCTGTGCGACGAGCCCACTTCCGCGCTCGATCCCGAGACCACACGCTCCGTGTTGAGCGTGCTGCGAGACATCAACAAGCGCCTGGGCGTCACCATCGTCATCGTCACGCACGAACTGGCCGTGGTGCGTGCGCTGTGCCGTCATGTGGCCGTGATGGAGAACGGCGAGGTCCTGGAGCAGGCCGAGATTTCGGGCGCCAACGTGCATCTGTCTTCGCCGCTGGGCCGCGAACTGATCCGCGAAGCCACCCATCCCTATGAAGAGGTCGCATGATGCTGGACACCTTTGTGCAGTTGCTGCCCGAGCTGGGCGTGGCGGTTGGACAGACCTTTCTGATGCTGGCGATCGCGCTGGCCGCGTCGATTCTGCTGGGCGGCCCGCTGGGCATCCTGGTGTTCCTGACCGGACCGGGGCAATCGCTGGACCGCCCGGTGCTGCACCGGTTGCTGAGCTGGACGGTAAATACCGTACGGTCGTTTCCGTTCATCATCCTGCTCGTCGCCCTGGTGCCGTTCACGCGAGTGATTGCAGGAACGTCCATCGGGCCGGTCGCCGCAGCGGTGCCGTTGTCCTTCGCGGCCATTCCGTATTTCGCGCGGCTGGTCGAGCAATGCCTGCGCGAAGTGCCGCGCGGCGTGATCGAGGCCGCGCACGCCGCAGGAGCGTCGGAATTGCAGATCGTGCGCCGCGTGCTGCTGGTGGAGGCGCGCTCGGGTCTCGTGCTGGCCTTGACGGTGCTGGCCGTCAGCTTCCTGTCCTACTCGGCCGTGGCCGGCGTGGTGGGCGGCGGCGGCATCGGCGACCTGGCTATCCGCTATGGCTATTACCGCTTCCAGACCGACGTGATGGTGCTGACCGTGGCGCTGCTCGTGGTGCTGGTGCAGATCATCCAATTCGCCGGCAATACCGTCGCGCGACGCATCGACAAACGCTGACTCCAAAGGACTCTCATGCTGCCCAACCGCAATCTCCTGGCCTCGGCGCTGGCCGTGCTGACCGTGCAGGCCTTCGGCGGCCCCGCCCACGCGGCCGATCCCGCCAAGAAAGAAATCGTGTTCGGCGCGACGGCCGGGCCGTACAGCGACCAGATCAAGCTGGGCATCAAGCCCATCCTGGAAAAGCAGGGCTATACGGTCAAGATCGTCGAGTTCAACGATTACGTGCAGCCCAACTTTGCGTTGGCGCAGGGCGCGCTGGATGCCAACGCGTTCCAGCACATCGTCTACCTGAAGAACTTCGCGGCCAAGAACAAGCTTGATCTGTCGGAACTGATCAAGGTGCCGACCGCGCCCATCGCCATCTACAGCAAGAAGTACAAGAGTGTCGACGCGGCGCCCGACGGCGCGAGCGTGGCGTTGCCCAACGACCCCACCAACCAGGCGCGCGCGCTGGTCGTGCTGGAGGAACTTGGCTGGGTGAAGCTGCGCGACGGCTACGACCCCTTGCAGGTGTCTGAGAAGGACGTGGCGGTCAACGTGAAGAAGGTCAAGCTCATCCCGCTGGAAGCCGCGCAATTGCCGCGTTCGCTCGAAGACACCGACTTCTCGTTCGTGAACGGCAACTTCGCGCTGGCCTCCGGCCTGAAGCTGACCGAGGCGCTGGCGCTGGAAAAGACCACGCCCACTTATCAAAACCTGGTGGCCGTGCGCACGGCGGATCGCGACAAGCCGTTCGTCAAGGACATCGCGGCGGCCTACGCGTCGCCGGAGTTTCTGGCGATCACCGAGAAGTCGTTCGCCGGCTTCGTGAAGACCGATTACCAGCAGAAGCTGCAGGCGGCCCGTTAGGGCCGCGCGCAGGCGCATTCGCCAGCAGGCCGCCATGTTCATCCACCCCAACGAGTTCGAACTCTTCCAGCACCTGCAGGCGCCCGGTGGCGCCGAGCGGGACAACGCGCCGGACGAGGACGCCGCGCGTCCCGCGCCCCTGCGTGTGACGCTGCGCAAGCTGGCCGGGCGCGATGGCGGCGACGTGCTGCACCCGCTGGATCTGGACATCGCCGCCGGCGAGTTCGTGGCGGTGGTGGGGCGTGCGGACAGCGGCAAGCGCGCGCTGCTGCGGCTGCTGGCGGGCGAAGCCAGCCCGACGGGTGAGCACGGCGGCGCGCCGCAGCGCTCGCCGGTGCTGTTCGACAACTTTCCGCTGTGGGGGCCCGATCATCGTGTTCGCATGCTGCTGGCGGATGCGCGCCTGCTGCCGTGGAAGCGCGTGCTGGACAACGTCGCGCTGGGATTGCCCGAACGCGACCGGGCGCTTGCTGCGTTGCGGCAGGTGGACCTGGCGCGCCACGCCAACGACTGGCCCGCCAGGTTGACCGAAGCGCAACGCCAGTGCGCCGCGCTTGCCCGCGCGCTGGCGCATCGGCCCGGCCTTCTGCTGCTCGACGACCCGTTGGCCCGGCTGGATGCGCTGGCCCGGATCGGCATGCAGGGCGAACTGGAAGCCGCCTGGCGCCGGGAAGGCTTCACCGCCGTGCTGGCGACCCATGACGCCGCCGAGGCGGTGGCCGTGGCCGACAGGGTCCTGGTGCTGGGCGCGGGCCGCGTGACGCTGGACGTGCGCGTGGACCTGCCGCGGCCGCGCGTGCGCGGATCGGCCGCCTTCACGGCGCTGGAGTCGCGCGTGCTGCGCGCCGCGCTGGGACAACCCGACACGCCGGGTCCGGACGGCAGGCCGCTAGCGCCTGTCATCCAGATCCGGCATCTGAGGCTCGCGGTCTGACGCCGGGGGCCGGCATGCACAACCCGGCGCCGCCACGGCGCCATCCTCACCTTTCAGGAGCAACACCATGAGCATCCAGTCCATCAACGCCCGCAACCAGTTCCGCGGCAAGATCAAGGAAATCATTCTTGGCCCGGTGGTTTCCGAAGTCGACGTCGACACGCCCGCTGGCATCGTCACGTCGGTCATCACCACCCGCTCGGTCAAGGAACTGGACCTTCAGGTCGGCACCGAGGTCCTGGCGTTCGTGAAGGCGACCGAGGTGTCCGTCGCCAAGCTGTAGGGCGTACGACCGCCCAAGCTGGCACCGGTGTCAGACACCCTCTGAGACGCTGCCGCAAGCTGACGACCGTCTCCCCAGGGTGTCAGACACCTCGACCTCAGCAATCTGGCGGCCGGTGTCTGACACCCTTTGAGACGCTGCTGCAAGCTGACGGCCATCTCCCCAGGGTGTCAGACACCTCGACCTCAGCAATCTTGCGGCCGGTGTCTGACACCCTCTGAGACGCCGCCGCAAGCTGACGGCCATCTACCCTGGGTGTCAGACACCTCGACCTCTCGCCCCGCCGTCCGCGCTTCCAAACGGCCGGCGTTAGGCATATATTGTCTTCGCGATATCCGGCGGTTCCCTCCTGGCTTGTGGCGTCTTGCTCTGTGTGCGGAGAACGGAAATGCGGCGACTGCGAACGTGGTTGATCGGCCTGCTGTGCCTGGGGCTGTCATTCTCTTTTCCCGCCATGGCGCAGACCAAGCTGAGCAACGCTCAGCTTGATCAGCTGATGGCGCCCGTGGCGCTCTACCCGGATGCGCTGCTCTCGCAGATCCTGATGGGGTCCACGTATCCGGATGACATCGCGGCCGCGGCCAAATGGTCGGCCGCGAACGCCAATCAGTCTGGCGACGACGCCGTGCGCGCGGTCGACGCCGAAACCTGGGACCCCAGCGTCAAGTCGCTGGTGGCCTTTCCGTCGGTCATGGACATGATGGGCCGCGAGCCCGGCTGGGTGAAGTCCGTGGGCGACGCGTTCCTAGCGCAACCCGAGGCCGTCATGGATGCCGTCCAACGGCTGCGCACGCAGGCGCAGAAAGCCGGCAACCTAAAAAGCACGCCGCAGCAGACCGTCAAGACCACCACCGCCAATGAAAAGACCGTCGTGGTGATCGAACCCGCGGATCCCCAAGTGGTCTACGTGCCCAGTTACAACCCCACGGTGGTCTACGGCGCGTGGGCGTATCCGTCGTATCCGCCTTATTACTATCCCCCGCCGCCGGGGTCGGTGTTTGCGACCTCGCTGGTGGCCGGCATCGGATTCGGCATTGGCGTCGCGGCGATCAATTCGATGTGGGGCGACGCCAACTGGGGGCATGGCGACATCGATATCGACGTGGATCGCTACAACAACATCAACGTCAACAATCGCATCGACCGCAACAACGTCAACAACAACCGGTCCACGTGGCAGCACAATGCCGCGAACCGCGGCAACGCACCGTACGCAGACGCCGCCAACCGGCAGCGTTTCGACAGCCAGCGGCAGGCCGGATTGCAGAACCGCGCGCAGGCCGGCGGTCAAGATCCCGGCGCGGCGCCGGCAGCCGGATCCCGTGAGGCCGCGCGGCAGCGGGCAGCCCAGTCTTTTGACGGGCGAACCGGGCAGCCGAGCGCGGGCCATTCCGGCGCGGACGGCGGACGCGGCCAGGGGGCAGGCCGGGGC
>NZ_JCBANC010000105.1:0-10536 GCF_059760815.1 Achromobacter sp. 1012554356
GTCAGGGTGTGGGTTTGGGGGGGTGCGGCGCGGCGGCGACATCGCAACGCACGCCGGAATCCAGCAACACTTGGGCCAGCGGTTCCTGCGGATGCGCATCGGTAAAGAAGCGGTCGATCTGCGAGATATGCGCCAGTTCCACCATGGCCTGGCGCTTGAACTTGCTGCTGTCGGCGGCCAGCCAGACCTCGCGCGATTGCTCGATGATCGTGCGCGCTACGCGCACTTCGCGGAAGTCGTAATCGCGCAGGGTGCCGTCGGCCTCGATGCCCGAAATGCCGATCAGGCCGATGTCGACCTTGAACTGGCGGATGAAATCCATCGTGGCTTCGCCGACGATGCCGCGATCGCGCGAGCGCACCACGCCGCCCGCGACGATGACTTCGCAATCCGGGTTGTCGGACAGGATGTCGGCCACGTGCAGGTTGTTGGTGATGACGCGCAGCCCGCGATGGCGCAGCAGCGCGCGCGCGATGGCCTCGGTGGTGGTGCCGATGTTCAGGATCAGCGAACAGCCGTCCGGCACGGCCCGCGCCACCGCTTCGGCAATACGTTGCTTGCCCGCGGCGTGCAGGCCCTGGCGCTTGCGGTACGCAATATTCTCGATGGTGGACGCCTCGATGCGCACCCCGCCATGAAAGCGCGACAGCAGGCCGGCTTCGGAAAGGATGTTGACGTCCCGCCGCACGGTCTGCAGCGTGACGTCGAAGCGTTTGGCGAGCTCTTCGATAGAGGCCGAGCCCTGGGCCCGCACCATTTCGATCAGCGCGCTCTGTCGTGGATTCAGTGTCATGAGCGAATGATAAAACAACAAAAGCGAAAAATAATGACGCACCGCAAGATTGTTTTTTGTTCGCTTCTTCGGTAAAACGCACAAAAAACGAAAGCCATCTGAAAGAGTATGCTCATCATGTTGCGTCCGCGCGGGAATGCGGGGGGCGTGCAAGCTGGGACGCTGTGCCGAATACCGAAGTCCGTAAAACAGGGACGTATAAGTAGGTTGAGGAGACTAGATGCAGCTGACCTTGGACGGGATAGCTTTGCGGGCCGGCTCGCAGATGCACCTGTATCCCATGAGCCTGGCCCCGGTTCCGGGCGCCATGACCGTCCTGCTGGGGGCCACCCTGGCCGGCAAGACCTCGTTGATGCGCATCATGGCCGGGCTGGACCGGCCCTCCGAAGGCCGCGTGCTGGCCGATGGCGCCGACGTCACCGGCGTGCCGGTCCGCCAGCGCAACGTGGCGATGGTCTACCAGCAGTTCATCAACTATCCGTCCATGCCGGTCTACGACAACATCGCCTCGCCGCTCAAGCTGCGCGGCGAGCGCGACACGCGTGAAAAGGTCCACGCCATGGCGGCGCGGCTGCACATCGACCATCTGCTGGAGCGCTATCCGTCCGAGCTGTCGGGCGGGCAGCAGCAGCGGGTGGCGCTGGCGCGGGCGCTGGTCAAGGATGCCCCCCTGATCCTCCTGGACGAGCCGCTGGTCAATCTGGACTACAAGCTGCGCGAGGAGTTGCGCGACGAACTGTCGGAATTGTTCGCGCTGGGGCGCTCGACCGTGGTCTACGCCACCACCGAACCGGGCGAGGCGCTGTTGCTGGGCGGCCACACCGCCGTGCTCGACGCCGGTGAACTGCTGCAATACGGTCCCACGGCCGAGGTCTTTCACCGCCCCAATTCGATCCGCGTGGCGCGCGCCTTCAGCGACCCGCCCATGAACCTGTTCGCCGCCCGGCGTCACAACGGCGGTTTTGTGCTGCAAGGCGATGTGGCGGTGGATCGCGCGCTGCCGGCGGGCGGGGATGCCGAGATCACGGCCGGCCTGCGCGCCGGCGCGCTGGATGTGGAATCGCGGCCCGGCCATGTCGAGCTGCCCGGCCGGGTCAAGCTGGCCGAGATCTCCGGATCCGACACCTTCGTGCACGCCGAGACGGCCGCAGGCGACGTGGTCGCCCAATTGCCCGGCGTGCACCGCTACACGCTGGACGAGCACGTGCGGCTGTATTTCGACCCCGCGCAGACCTACGCCTTTGGCCCGGATGGCGCGCTGCGCGCGGCGCCGCGGCAGCCGGCGGGGGCGGGGGAGGTGGCCTGATGGCGCAGATCGAGCTGGACCTGTCCCATTCGTACGTCGCCCACCCCAAGTCCGACGACGACTACGCGCTTTTGCCGTTGCAGTTCACCTTCCGCGACGGCGGGGCCTATGCCCTGCTCGGGCCTTCGGGCTGCGGCAAGACCACGCTGCTCAATTGTGTGTCAGGCCTCTTGCGGCCGTCGCACGGACGCATCCTGTTCGACGGGCAGGACGTCACCGACAAGACCCCGCAGGCGCGCAACATCGCCCAGGTGTTTCAGTTTCCGGTGGTGTACGACACCATGACGGTCGCCGAGAATCTGGCGTTTCCGCTGCGCAACCGGGGCGTGCCGCCCGAGCGCATCCGCGAGCGCGTGGGCCGCATCGCCGAAATGCTGGAGATGTCCGGTGTACTCGATCGCCGGGCCAGCGGGCTGACGGCCGATGCCAAGCAGAAGATCTCGCTGGGCCGCGGCCTGGTGCGCAGCGACGTGTCCGCGATTCTCTTTGACGAGCCGCTTACCGTGATCGACCCGCAGCTCAAGTGGGAGCTGCGCCGCAAGCTCAAGGAAATCCATCACGAGTTCAAGCTCACGCTGATCTACGTAACCCATGACCAGACCGAGGCGCTGACCTTTGCCGACCAGGTCATGGTCATGGCGCGCGGCCGTGCCGTGCAGGTGGGCAGCGCCGACGACCTGTTCGAGCGGCCCGCGCATACCTTCGTGGGCCATTTCATCGGGTCGCCGGGCATGAACTTTCTGCCGGCCCAATGGCGCGATGGCGCGCTGAGGGTGGGCCAGCACCGGCTGGACGGCGTACCGGTCGAGCTGGCCGCCAAGCTGGAAGGCGCCGGTCCCGTCAAGCTGGGCGTGCGTCCCGAATACCTGCGGGTTGCCGATGCCGGCGCAGCCGGCGCCGTGCCCATGCGCGTGGAACGCGTGCAGGATGTGGGCACCTACACGCTGCTGGTGGCTGATTTTGATGGCACGCCGGTGCGCGCCCGCCTGGGCAGCAACGTCGTGGCCGGGGGCAAGGACGCCACGGTGTGGCTGACCGTGCTCAATCCCCACACCTGCTTCTACCGCGACGAGGAGCTGATCCGATGAAACCCACCGATCACCGGGCCTGGTTCCTGGTCATGCCTGTCGTGCTGTGCGTGGCGTTCTCGGCCATCCTGCCGCTGATGACCATCGTCAATTATTCGGTGCAGGACATCATCTCGCCCGAGCGCCGCGTCTTTGTCGGCACGGAGTGGTTCGCCGCCGTGCTGCAGGACGATGAGCTGCACGGCGCGCTGTTCCGGCAGATCGGGTTTTCGTTTGCGGTGCTGCTCATCCAGATCCCGCTGGGCATCCTGCTGGCGCTGTCGATGCCGGCCAGCGGCTGGCGCGCGTCGGCCGTGCTGGTCATCATCGCGCTGTCTCTGCTGATTCCGTGGAACGTTGTGGGCACCATCTGGCAGGTGTTCGGCCGCACCGACATCGGCCTGCTCGGCGCCACGCTGTCCTGGCTGGGCGTGGACTACAACTACACGGGCAACGACTTCGATGCCTGGGTCACCGTGCTGGTCATGGACGTGTGGCATTGGACGCCGCTGGTCGCGCTGCTGTGCTACGCGGGGCTGCGCGCCATCCCGGATGCGTACTACCAGGCCGCGCGGATCGACGGCGCTTCGCGCTTTGCCGTGTTCCGGTACATCCAGCTGCCCAAGATGCGCGGCGTGCTGATGATCGCGGTGCTGCTGCGGTTCATGGACAGCTTCATGATCTACACCGAGCCGTTCGTGCTGACCGGCGGCGGCCCCGGCAACGCCACCACCTTCCTGTCGCAGTACCTGACGCAGAAGGCGGTCGGGCAGTTCGACCTGGGGCCGGCCGCGGCGTTTTCGATCATCTACTTCCTGATCATCCTGCTCTTGTGCTTCATTCTCTACAACTGGATGCTGCGCGCGGGCACCACGGGCGGTTTCGACGAGGAGCGGGGCAATGCGTGAGAAAACCACCTGGTGGCGCGCCGCCTTCCTGACGTTGTACCTGGTGTTCGCCATCCTGCCGCTGTACTGGATGCTGAACATGTCATTCAAGTCGAACACCGAGATCGTCAGCACGCTGACGCTCTGGCCGCGCGACTTCACGTTCGAGCACTACCGCACCATCTTCACCGATCCGGCCTGGTATTCCGGCTACATCAATTCGCTGATCTACGTCGTCATCAACACGGTCGTGTCGCTGGCCGTGGCGCTGCCCGCCGCCTACGCGTTCTCGCGTTACCGCTTCATCGGCGACAAGCACGTGTTCTTCTGGCTGCTCACCAACCGCATGACGCCACCCGCCGTGTTCCTGCTGCCGTTCTTCCAGCTCTACAGCTCGTTCGGCCTGATGGACACGCACCTGGCGGTGGCGCTGGCCCACCTGGTGTTCAACGTGCCGCTGGCGGTGTGGATCCTGGAAGGCTTCATGTCCGGCGTGCCGCGCGAGATCGACGAGACCGCCTATGTGGATGGTTACTCGTTCCCGCGCTTCTTCCTGACGATTTTCCTGCCGCTCATCAAGTCGGGCGTGGGCGTGGCGGCGTTCTTCTGCTTCATGTTCAGCTGGGTCGAACTGCTGCTGGCGCGCACGCTGACGTCGGTGAACGCCAAGCCCATCGTCGCGACCATGACGCGGACGGTGTCGGCCTCGGGCATGGATTGGGGCGTGCTGGCGGCCGCGGGTGTGCTGACCATCGTGCCGGGCGGCATCGTCATCTGGTTCGTGCGGCACTACATCGCGAAGGGCTTCGCGATGGGCCGCGTGTAGGGATCGGGATAAGGGAGGGCGTGCCCATGTTCAGCTGGATGGTGTGGACCACTCCGGTCGCCGTGTTCTTCAGCTGCATCGTGCTGATGCTGGCGGGCATGACGATCTGGGAACTGAAGTCGCCCACGCAGGAGCGCAAGGGGTTTCTGCCCCTGCGCACCACGCGCGGCGACCGGCTGTTCATCGGTCTCATGGCCGCGGCGTGGCTCAACCTGGCGTTTCTGGGGTTTGGCCAGAAGGCGGTCGAGTGGTTTTCGCTGGATCAGCCGCCATCGGTATGGATCAGCTTCGTGCTGTCCATGCTGCTGCTGGCGTTCATCATGAAAAAAGGGTGAGAGAAGGGCGCCAGACCCTTCGTTGGTTTCGGGCAGTCAGGAAAAGGACTATCGGCCAGCGTCTTCCCCGGCCAGCGGTCCGCAGCACGATAGGGGAAGACTTATCGAGGAGACAGGTCATGAAATTGCGCATGCACGCCATGGCGGCCGCTATCGCCCTGATCGGAACGTCAGGGGCTTGGGCCGGCGAGCCGGAGGCAAAGAAGTGGGTCGATTCGGAGTTCCAGCCTTCGTCGCTGTCCAAGGAACAGCAGATGGCCGAAATGAAATGGTTCATCGACGCCGCGGCCAAGCTCAAGGCCAAGGGCGTCAATGAAGTCAGCGTAGTGTCCGAGACCATCACCACGCACGAGTACGAGTCCAAGGTGCTGGCCAAGGCCTTTGCCGAAATCACCGGCATCAAGGTCAATCACGACCTCATCCAGGAAGGCGACGTCGTCGAGAAGCTGCAGACGTCCATGCAGTCCGGCAAGTCCATCTACGACGGCTGGATCTCCGATTCCGACCTGATCGGCACCCACTACCGTTACGGCGCCATCCTGCCGTTGTCCGACTACATGGCAGGCGCCGGCAAGGATTGGACCAATCCCAACCTGGATCTGAAGGACTTCATCGGCACCAAGTTCACCACGGCGCCCGACGGCAAGCTCTATCAGCTGCCTGACCAGCAGTTCGCCAACGTGTACTGGTTCCGCGCAGACTGGTTTGCGCGGCCGGACCTGAAGGAAAAATTCAAGGCCAAGTACGGCTATGACCTGGGCGTGCCCACCAACTGGTCGGCGTACGAAGACATCGCCACGTTCTTCTCGAACGACGTCAAGGAGATCGATGGCAAGCGCGTCTACGGCCACATGGACTACGGCAAGAAGGACCCGTCGCTCGGCTGGCGTTTCACCGATGCGTGGCTGTCGATGGCGGGCGCGGCCGACAAGGGACTGCCCAACGGCATGCCGGTCGACGAATGGGGCATCCGCGTGGCCGACGACAAGTGCACGCCGGTCGGCGCGTCGGTGTCGCGTGGCGGCGCCACGAACAGCCCGGCCGCCGTGTACGCGCTGACCAAGTACATCGACTGGATGAAAAAGTTTGCGCCGCAGCAGGCCATGGGCATGACCTTCTCGGAAGCGGGACCCGTGCCCGCGCAGGGCCAGATCGCCCAGCAGATCTTCTGGTACACGGCCTTCACCGCCGACATGACCAAGAAGGGGCTGCCGGTCGTGAACGACGACGGCACGCCGAAGTGGCGCATGGCGCCGTCGCCTTACGGCCCGTACTGGAAGGACGGCATGCAGAACGGCTACCAGGACGTAGGCTCGTGGACCTTCTTCAAGTCCACCAACCCCGACAAGATGGCGGCGGCTTGGCTGTATGCGCAGTTCGTCACGTCCAAGTCGGTGTCGCTCAAGAAATCCATCACCGGCCTGACCTTCATCCGGGACAGCGACATCAACAGTGAGTTCTTCACCAAGAACGCGGCCAACTACGGCGGTCTGATCGAGTTCTACCGCAGTCCGGCACGCGTCGCGTGGACGCCCACCGGCACCAACGTGCCGGACTATCCGAAGCTGGCGCAATTGTGGTGGAAGAACGTCGCCACTGCCGTCACCGGCGAAAAGACCCCGCAGGCGGCCATGGACAACCTGGCCAACGAAATGGATCAGGTGATGGCGCGGCTTGAACGGGCGGGCATGGCGCAGTGCGCGCCCAAGCTCAACCCCAAGAGCGATCCGAGCAAGTGGCTGTCGGACCAGCACGCGCCGTGGAAGAAGCTGGCCAATGAAAAGCCCAAGGGAGAGACGATTCCCTATGATCAGCTGCTGTCGGCGTGGAAGGCGGGGAAGGTGCGGTAAGCGCTTTCCGTCCGGTCCGTGCATGAACGCCACAGGCTGCCTGTGGCGTTCTTTTTTGGCTTGCGTGCCCAGGCAAACCGGATGGCCGGGCGTGTCACAATCTCGCCAGCCGCGCGGCGCGCGCCCTTGAATCTTCCGCATTCCGTCCTGCATGCCCCTTGCCAAGCTTGTCCCATCCCTGGTGTGCGCCGTCCTGGCGCTCTCCGCCGGTGCGGCGCACGCCGCCGGCTTCCAGCGCCTGAACCTGCCCATGGACCAGAACGGCCCCGGCCTGCAAGGCGCGGTCTGGACGCCGTGCGCCGAGCCCGCGGGCGAGATCAAGGTGGGCCGCATCGCCATTCAAGGGGTGCAGGGCTGCAAGTTGCCGGACGGGCGCTACCCGCTCATCGTCATGTCGCATGGCTCGGCGGGCTCGTATCTCAGCCACCACGACACCGCCGCCGCGCTGGCCGACGCAGGCTTCGTGGTTGCCGCGATCAACCACGTGGGCGACAACGCGCAGGACAAATCGCGGCAGGGCTATCTGTCGATTTTTTCGACCCGGCCCCGCGAAATGCGCCGGCTGATCGACTACATGACGGGCGTGTGGCCGAACAAAGCCAGCCTTGATGCCGAAAAGATCGGCTTCTTCGGTTTTTCACGCGGGGGGTATACGGGCCTGGTGCTGGCCGGCGCGGCGCCGGATCTGGCTGCGGGGCTGGCGATCTGTGCCGACCAGCCGTCGCTGCCGATGTGCCGCGACATCGCAGCCGGGAAGGTGCCGCAGCAACCATATCCGGCGGACGCGCGCATCAAGGCGGCGGTCATTGCCGATCCGCTCAATGTCTTTTCGGGAGACGCGCTCAAGCGCGTCACGCTGCCCATTCAGCTGTGGGCGTCGGAGCGGGGCGGTGAGGGCGTCAGCCCGGCCAGCGTCGAGGCGGTGCGCCAAGGGTTGGGCGCCGCGCCGGATTACCAGATGGCCGCTGGCGCTGGCCATTACGTGTTTCTGGCGCCGTGCTCGGCCGAGCAGGCCGAGGCGCTACCCGGCATCTGCCGCGACGAGGCGGGCGTTGACCGCAGCGCACTCCATCAAGCGTTGAACGCTCGCGTGACGGCGTTCTTCAAGGCGCGGCTGCAATAGCCGCGCGCCCGATCAGTGAATGACGCGTGCAGCCCGGCGCGCATGCTTGATTTCATACATGCGCGCATCGGCCAGCCGCACGGCGGCCTCCGCGTCCAGGCCGGCGGGATCCAGCGCCACCACGCCCGTGCTGGCCCCTTCATAGCCAATGGTGGTGTCGCCCAGCTTGTATCGCCCCATCGTGGCGGCCAGGATGCGCGCTTCCATCGCGCGCGCCGCTTCTTCGGCCTCGGCCTGCGGCGTCACGCCGCCCCCGTCCGACCGCTTGCGGGTCAGCTCGGGGCCGGGCCCGATCAGGACAAATTCGTCGCCGCCCACGCGTCCCACCATGTCCGACCCCCGCAGCGCTGCCGCGATGCGCCGCGACGTTTCCTGCAGGAAGGTGTCGCCCGCCTGGTGGCCGTACGTGTCGTTGATGCTCTTGAATCCATCCAGGTCGATGACACCGACCAGCACGGTGGCCTGTTCGCGCACGGCCCGCGCCAGCAGACGGTCCAGCGCCTCGAAAAGCGCGCGGCGGTTGGGCAGGCCCGTCAGCATGTCGGTCAGTGCATAGGACATGAGTCTGACGTTGGCGGCGTGCAGCTCTTCGACCAGCATTTCGCGCTCGATGAAGCTGGCGATCACGCTGGAAAACAGTTTCAGCACGGCTTCGGCCTGCGGGTTGATCTCGTGGCGCCGGGCGCTGGCCGCGCACAGGGTGCCGTACAGGGCGCCGTCATCGGCGCGGACGGGCGCACTGACGTAGGTCTGTATGCCAAGCTGCCGGGCCGCGTCCGAGTCGGGCCAGCACTGCGAGACGTCGCTGGTGCACATGCGGCCTTCGTCCAGTGCGCGCTTGCACAGCGTGTCATCCCAGGGCACGGACAGGCCTTCCGGAATCTGCAGTTGCCCCACGTTGCGCGCGTAGCGCACGTGCTGCAGATCGGCCTTCAGGTCGATCGAGGTCAGGTAAGTGGATTCAAGTCCGGTGACGGCGCCCAGCATGTCCAGCAGCGGGCGGGTCAGTTGCTCGACCGACTTGGCGGCGGGCAGGGTCGTCGAAAGTTCGGCGAGGATGGGATCCAGCACGGCTGCTCCTGGATGCATGGTCGGATGAACTTGCGGCCCGTGCTCCATGCCGGAGACCGGGCCGCCAATCTCGCCATTATGCACGGCCTTGGGTCCAGGCTGAAGACCGCTTATGCCATCACCAGCGACCGGTGCGCGCACACGCCCGCCATGACGCCCGATGCGCTGGCCAGCGTGGCATTGGACATCGGCGTGGACGCGTCTCCCGCCGCGAACACGCCAGGCACCGTGGTCTGCTTGATTTCGTCCACCCGGATGACGGGGCCCAGCGGCCCTTCGTCGAACGCGCACCCCAGCTGTTCGGCAAGCGGACTGGCCATGTGCGCCCGGCTGGCGACGAACAGTGCACGCAGCGGCAGCTCGCGGCCATCGGCCAGCACCACGCCGTCTAGCGCAGGCGCTTCGCCCAGCAGCGCGACCACGGGCGTGCGCTCCACGTGGACACCGCGCGCGGCAAGATGCCGGGCTTCGTCGGGCGTCGGTTCGAACTGCCCCTGCGTGAAATACGTGGTCGGGCCCCAGTCGGGCAGCATCATGGCCTGATGGGCCGACATCGGATGCGCGGCCAGCACGCCCAGCGGATTGCCAGCCACTTCATAGCCATGGCAATACGGGCAGTGCAGCACGGTCTGGCCCCACCGTGCCTCGAGGCCGGGCAGCGGCGGCAATTCGTCGCGCATGCCGGTGGCCAGGATCAGGCGCGCGCCGCGCACCTGCTGGCCGGTGGTCATCACGACGTCGAATCCGCCGTCCTGCGGCAGGGCCTGAATGGCTTCGCCGTCCAGAAACGCAACGGTCGGATAGCGGGCAAGTTGCGCACGCGCGGCGGCCACGATCTCGTGCGGCGGCACGCCGTCCTGGCCCAGGAACCCGTGCGCGTGGGCCGCATAGCGGTTGCGGGGCCGCGCCGCATCCACCAGCAAAACCTGCCGGCGGGCGCGTGCCAGTTGCATGGCGGCGGAAAGGCCGGCAAAGCTGCCGCCGATGATGATGACGTCGTAGTGCATGGGAACGATCCTCTCGCAGGGGTTTCGATACTTGATAAGTTGCATGATAGGGGTGCAAGCGTTCTTATGCAACTTATGTTGTTGCGGTCTTCGCCATTGCGACGGGGAATGCCGCTTGCTGGAACTTGCCCCGCCGGGAGCCGGGTTGCGCCGGTCCCCCGGGCGGGACTACCCTGAATTCCTCTACACCGGCAGCCGTCCACACGCGCCGGCCGCCAAGGAGACTGGCATGCAGCACACGACTGACCTGAACGGCCGCGTGGCCGTGGTG
>NZ_JCBANC010000106.1:0-10430 GCF_059760815.1 Achromobacter sp. 1012554356
GCCCGAGACGCCCGCGCCGCCGCCGCCCGCCAAACCCGAACTGCGTTGCGCGCCTTGAGGCTCGCCCTCCGCGCCCTTTGCATAGACCCTTAGGAAAAGCATCCGTGAAGTCCGAAAAAGACACGATCCACGCCGGCAAGCGCCGGTTCCTGCGCAACGCCGCCGCCTCCACCGCGGGGCTGACCGCACTGTCGATGTTCCCGCCGGCCATCCGCCGCGCGCTGGCCATTCCCGCCAACAACCGCACCGGCACCATCAACGACGTCGAGCACGTGGTCATCCTGATGCAGGAAAACCGCTCGTTCGATATGTACTTCGGTACGTTCAAGGGTGTGCGCGGCTTTGGCGACCGCATCACCATTCCGCTCCCGCAAGAGCGCTCGGTTTGGGAACAGACCAACGGCACGCGCGTCGTCATGCCGTATCACCTGGACAGCACCCAGGGCAACGCCCAGCGCGTGGCCGGCACGCCGCACGACTACGTTGACGCCCAGATGGCCTGGGACGGCGGCCGCATGTACCAGTGGCCGCGCTACAAGCAGAACCAGTCCATGGGCTACTACCGCGAAAAGGAAGTGGAATTCCAGTTCGCGCTGGCCAACGCCTTCACGCTGTGCGATGCCTACCACTGTTCGACGCACGGCGGCACCAACACCAACCGCCTGTTCCACTGGACCGGCACCAACGACCCGCTGGCGCAGGGCAATGGCCCGTCCACCCGCAATCAATGGGATAGCCTGGGCGCTTCGACCACCGGCTGGACCTGGAAGACGTATCCCGAGCGCCTGCAGGAAAACGGCGTCACGTGGAAGGTCTACCAGAACCTGCCCGAGAACTTCGGCGACAACCCGCTGGCCGGCTTTCAGCAGTACCGCCGCGCCAACGAACTGGCCGGCAACGGCACCAATGGCGCGCCGTACCCCGCCTGGACGCCCAGCATGGATGCGTCCAATCCGCTGTACAAGGGCACGGCCAACACCATGCCCGACGGCGGCTTCCTGCAAGCCCTGCGCGACGACGCCCTCAACGGCACGCTGCCGCAGATCTCCTGGATCGTCGCGCCCGCCGATTACTCCGAACACCCCGGTCCGTCCAGCCCCGTGCAAGGCGCCTGGTACATCCAGGAAACGCTCGACGCGCTGACCGCCAATCCGGATGTCTGGAGCAAAACCGTCCTGCTCATCAATTTCGACGAGAACGACGGCTACTTCGATCACGTGCCGCCGCCTGCCGCGCCGTCGCTGAACGCGGACGGTTCCATGGCCGGCGCCTCCACCGTCAACACCGACCTCGAGCGCCACACGCACGCGTCCGCCCAGGACGCCGCCGATAACCGCGTCTACGGCCCCGGTCCGCGCGTCCCGATGTACGTCGTGTCGCCGTGGAGCCGCGGCGGCTGGGTCAATTCCCAAGCGTTCGACCACACGTCGGTGCTGCGCTTCCTGGAAGCCCGCTTCGGCGTGAAGGAAGAGAACATCAGCCCGTGGCGCCGCGCCGTGCTGGGCGACCTGACCTCGGCATTCAACTTCGCGACGCCGAATGACGAGAAGCTGCCGGATCTGAACATCCTGACCCGCACGGGTGCGGATCAGGAGCGCGCTGCCCAGCAAGCGCTGACTGCGGTGCCGCTGCCCGATCCGTCCACGCAGGCCAAGGGCGTGCAAGAAAAGGGCGTGCGCTATTCACGCGCCTTGCCCTACGAGCTGCACGCGAGCGGCCGCAGCCAGCCGGGCACCGGCAACATGTGGCTGGTGTTTTCCAACACGGGCAAACAGGCGGCGGTGTTCCACGTCTACGACCGCCTGCATCTGGATCGCCTGCCGCGCCGCTACACGGTGGAACCGGACAAACAGCTTGAAGGCAGCTGGGACACGGCGGCCGACGGCGGCAAGTACGACCTGTGGGTGTTGGGTCCCAACGGCTGGCACCGCCATTTCGCGGGGGATCTGGCGCACGACCGCACGGCGCAGCAGGAAGCCGAGATCCGCGTCTGCTACGACATCGCCAACGGCGACGCCTACGTCAGCTTCATCAACGCCGGCAAGACGCCTTGCACGTTTGAGGTGACGCCCAACGCCTATTACGCCAACCACGAGCGCTGGACGTTCACGGTCCCGGCGGGCGGGCAGGTCGAGCAGCACTGGGCGCTGGCTGCCAGCCATGCCTGGTACGACTTCACGGTGCGCCTGACCGAGGATCCGTCGTGGCTGCGCCGCTTTGCAGGCCGCATCGAGACGGGCAAGGCGTCCGTCACGGACCCGGCCATGGCCGAGTAAGCCTCACGCGGCGGTCTGCGGTTCGCGTGCGCGGAAAGCCTGCGCGCACGCCTCGCAGATCGCCGCCGTGATGCCCTGGCGGGCGTGCTCGCGGCGTTCCAGCATGCCGATGGAGCGCGACAGGGGCCCGAGGTCTTCGGGCAGGTGAAAAATCCGCAGCTCCGGGCTGTGCTGCCAGTTCGCACCGTTGATCAGCGGCAGCAGCGTCACGCCGACCTCCTGGCGCACCAGTTCCACCAGTGTCTCGATCGCGTTCAGTTCCAGGAAGTCGTTGACCGGCACCGCCATGCGCCGCAGCAGGCGGTCGATCTGCAGCCCGGTGCGCTGGGTCCGGTCAAAGCGCAGGAAGGGATTGCCCGCCAGCACCTCGCGGGCATCCTTGCCGGCCGCCGAACGCGGGGCGATCACCACCATCTGTTCTTGATAAAGCGGCGTCCAGCGCGTGCTGGCCATCTTGCGGCCCGCCTCCACCAAAAACGCGGCGTCCAGCTCGCCGTCTTCCACCTTGCCCGCCAGTTCACTGGCCTTGCCCGACAGGATGCGCACGTCGAGCTTGGGATGGGCCTTCTTCAGCCCCGAGATGACCTTGGACAGCGTGCCCATGCAGGACACGATGCTGCCCACCGACACCGATCCGGCCAATTCGCCGGGCGCCGTGCTCGGGCGCCTCAGTCTGTCGTATAAATCCAGCAAGTGCTTGATTTCGGGAAGTAATTCGCGCCCGGCCGCGTTCAGGATGGCCAGGCGACCGCTGCGGTCAAAGAGCTCCCGCCCCAGTTCGGCTTCCAGTGAGCGCATCTGGAAGCTGACGGCCGCCTGCGTCAGCGCGACCTGCTCGGCGGCCTCGGAGAAGGAACCGTGGTGCGCGACCGCCAGAAACGTGCGCAGGAATCGGATCGTACTCATAAAAAATTCTTTTATGACGGAACAAAAAATCAAATTGATTTAATTAAAGCACGAGAGTAACTTCGCCCGCTTAACCGTTATGAGACCCGCCACATGAAATCCTTCGACTGGGGCAACCCGTATCCTTCCGTTCGCATCCCGCTGTTCGCCCGCAACGTGGTCTCCACGTCGCACCCGTTGGCGGCCCAGGCGGGTCTGCGTATGCTGCTCAAGGGCGGCAACGCGGTGGACGCCGCCATTGCGGCCGCGGCCACGATCGTCCTGGTCGAACCGGTCTCGTGCGGCCTGGGCGGCGACTGCTTTGCCATCGTCTGGGACGGCAAGGAATTGCACGGCCTGAACTCGTCGGGCGTGGCGCCCGCCGCATGGAACACCGAATACTTCAAGCGCAAGTACGGCACTGGCGACAACGGCCTGGCCATCCAGCCCAAGCGCGGCTGGGACTCGGTCACGGTCCCCGGCGTGGTGGCCGGCTGGGCCGCGCTGCATGAAAAGCTGGGCAAGCTGCCGTTCGAACAACTGTTCGAGCCCGCCATCGAGATCGCCGAGCGCGGCTACGCCGTGCCGCCCGTGGTGGCGCACAAGTGGGCCGCCGCTGCCGAGGAACTGAAGTCGCAGCCCGGCTACGCCCAGGCCTTCCTGCCCGAAGGCCGCGCGCCCAAGGTCGGCGAGCACTTCCGTTTCCCCGACGCCGCCAACACGCTGCGCCGCATCGCCGAATCCAAGGGCCGCGACTTCTACGAAGGCGAACTGGCCGAGCGCATCGCCGCCTTCAGCAAGGAATGCGGCGGCGCGATGACGCTGGAAGACCTGCGCGGCTATCGCCCGGAATGGGTCAAGCCCATCTCCAAGTCGTACCGCGGCTACGAGCTGCACGAAATCCCGCCGAACGGGCAGGGCATCGCCGCGCTGATCGCGCTGGGCATCGTCGAACGCTTCGACATGGCCGACATTCCCGTGGATTCGGTGCAATCGCAGCACATCCAGATCGAGGCCATGAAGCTGGCTTTTGCCGACCTGTACAAGTACGTGGCCGACCCGCGCGCCATGCAGGTCACGCCCGAACAGATGCTGTCGGACGCCTACCTGGACAGCCGCGCCAAGCTGATCCGCCTGGACCAGGCCACCCACTTCGAAGCCGGCCGTCCGCACGCGGGCGGCACCATCTACCTGACCGCCGCCGATGAAAACGGCATGATGATCTCGTTCATCCAGTCCAACTACATGGGCTTCGGATCCGGCGTGGTCGTGCCGGGCACCGGCATCAGCATGCAGAACCGCGGCGTGGGCTTCTCGATGGATCCCAAGTCGGCCAACGTCGTCGAAGGCGGCAAGCGCCCGTTCCACACCATCATCCCGGGCTTCCTCACGCGTGGCGGCAAGCCGGTCATGAGCTTTGGCGTCATGGGCGGCGACATGCAGCCCCAGGGCCACATGCAGACCGTGGTCCGCATGATCGACTACCACCAGAACCCGCAGGCCGCGTGCTGCGCGCCGCGCTGGAAGGTCAACCGCGACTTCACGCTGGATATCGAGACCAATATGAAGGCGTCGACGATTGCGGGACTGAAGGACCTGGGGCATGCTCTGAAATCCGTTGACGATCCGTACATGGACTTCGGCGCCGGCCAATTCATCTGGCGCATGTCCGAGAACGACAACGAACTGGGCTACGTCGCCGCCAGCGACAGCCGTCGTGACGGCCAGGCGGTGGGTTTCTAAGCGGTTCCTGATACCGGCAAATGCAGCAACAAGGGGAATAAACACAATGAAACGCTTGACCATGACTTTCGGCGCCAGCTTGCTGGCACTGGCCGCCGGCGCCGCCAGCGCCCAGAACATCCGGATCGGCCTGCAGGAAGATCCCGATGTCCTGGACCCGCACCGCGCCCGCACCTACGTGGGCCGCATCGTGTTCACGTCGCTGTGCGACAAGCTGGTGGACATCGATCCCAAACTGCACTTCGTGCCGCAGCTTGCCACCTCGTGGTCGTTCAGCGACGACAACAAGGTGCTCACCTTCAAGCTGCGCGACGACGCGCTGTTCCACGACGGCGCCAAGTTCGACGCGGCGGCGGCCAAGGCCAACCTCGACCGCGCCATGAGCCTGCCGGACAGCCTGCGCAAGGGCGAGCTGCGCTCGGTGGCCAAGGTCGACGCGCCCGACGCCACCACGCTGGTGCTGACCCTGAAGGAACCGGACGCCACGCTGCTCGCGCAGTTGTCCGACCGCGCCGGCATGATGCTGTCGCCCAAGACCTTCACGGACGATGTCGCCGCGGTGGGCCGCAAGCCCATCTGCTCCGGCCCGTACAAGTTCGTCGAACGCATCCAGAACGACCGCATCGTCCTGGAGAAATTCGACCAGTACTACGGCGCCAAGGACTACGCGTTCAAGCGCGTGACCTTCCTGCCCATTCCGGACACCACCGTGCGCCTGTCCAACCTGCGCGCCGGCGACCTGGATATGCTCGAACGCCTGAATCCGTCCGACGCGCCGCAGGTCAAGACCGACGCCAGCCTGACGTTCGCGCCGGTGGCGGGTCTGGGCTTCCAGCAATTCATGTTCAACGTGGACAACGGCAAGCGCGCCGAAGACAACCCGTTCAAGAACAAGCTGGTGCGCCAGGCGTTCCAGTACGCCATCGACCGGAACGCCATCAACGAAGTGGCCGGCGGCGGCATCTTCGAACCCGCCCAACAGCCGTTCCCGCCCGCCAGTCCCTATCACAGCGACAAGTTCCCGGTCACCAAGCGCGACGTGGCCAAGGCCAAGAGCCTGCTCAAGCAGGCCGGTTTTGACCGCGTGAAGGCCGAGCTGGTGTTCGGCAACAACACCACCACCTCGTCCGTCGCCGAGATCGTGCAGGCCATGGCCGCCGAGGCGGGCTTTGACCTGTCCCTGCGTCCCACGGAATACGCCGCGCTGCAGAAGGAATCCGCCGGCGGCAACTTCCAGATCGTGATGCTGGGCTGGTCCGGCCGGGTCGATCCCGACGGCAACATCCACGCCTTCGTCACCTGCAAGGGCGCGCTGAACGACGGCCACTACTGCAACCCTGAAGTCGACAAGCTGCTCAATCAGGCCCGCACGGTCCCGGACGAAGCCAAGCGCAAAGCTATCTACGACCAGGCGCAGGCCATCATCCAGGACGAACTGCCCGGCGTGTACAACTACTACCAGCCGTGGCCCTTCGTGATGGGCAAGAAGGTCCAGGGCTTCACGCCCTATCCGGACGGTATGATCCGGCTCAAGGGCGTGACGTTCGCGCAGAAGTAATGTCGGAGCGGCGAATGCCCGCCGCGCCCGCCGGACGCGCCTTGCGCGTCCGGTTGTCGTTTGCGGCGGACGCGCATCGGGCCCTGTCCGGCCGGCGCCGTCCGTCGTTCCAGTCTTACGGTTTCCCACATGCTTAAACTCATCTTGCGCCGCGTGATCGTCGCGATCCCGACACTGATACTGGTGTCGATGATCGTGTTCATGCTGCAGAAAATCCTGCCCGGCGATCCGGTGCTGACCCTGGCCGGCGAAGAGCGCGACCCGGCTGTCCTGGACTACCTGCGCGATAAATACCGCCTGAACGACCCGTTGCCGATGCAGTATGCGGCCTGGGCCGGGCAGGTCCTGCAAGGCGATCTGGGCAAGTCCCTGCGCACCGACGTGCCCGTCACGACGCTGATCGCGCAAAAGCTGCCCGTCACCCTGCAACTGGCCGCCATGGCGATGTTCTTTGCGCTGCTGGTGGGCATTCCCATGGGCATCATCGCCGCCGTGCGCAAAGGCAAGCCTGTCGAAATGGGGGCCAACATCGCGGCGCTATCCGGCATGTCCATCCCCAATTTCTGGCTGGGCATCATCCTGATCATGGTGGTGTCGGTGCAGTGGAAGCTGCTGCCGGCCTCGGGCTACGTGTCTCCCTCTGAAGACTTCTGGCTGTCGATCAAGACCATGCTGATGCCGTCGCTGGTGCTGTCCACGGCGATCGCGGCGTACCTGATGCGCCACACGCGCTCGTCCATGCTGGAAGCGCTGTCGGCGGACTACGTGCGCACCGCGCGCGCCAAGGGCGTGTCGCCGCGAAGCGTGGTGCTGCGTCATGCGCTGCGCAATGCGCTGATGCCGATCGTCACGCTGGTGACGCTGCTGTTCGGCGAACTGCTGGCGGGCGCCGTGCTGACCGAACAGGTCTTCACGATCCCGGGCTTCGGCAAGCTGGTGGTCGACGCGGTGTTCACCCGCGACTACGCGGTGGTGCAGGGCGTGGTGCTCTGCGTGGCGGTGGGCTTCATCCTGATGAACCTGCTGGCCGACATCCTGTACATCCTGGTCAATCCCCGCCTGAGGCACTCATGAGCGCAATTCCTGCAACGGCCGCAGCCGTCACGCCGCCCCGCAGCCGCAATCGCGCGTGGGCCAAATTCAAACGCAACCGCATCGCGATGCTCGGCCTGGGCATCGTGCTGTTCTTCGTGGTGGTGGCCATCCTGGCCCCGTTCATCGTCAGTCAGGATCCCCTGCAGACCAGCTTCACCACCATCCGCAAGGCGCCGTCCGCGGCGCATTGGCTGGGTACGGACGAACTGGGCCGCGACATCTACAGCCGCATGGTCTACGGCGCGCGCGCCTCGCTGATGGCGGGCCTGGTGTCGGTGCTGATCGCGCTGATCGTGGGCGTGCCATTCGGCCTGGCCGCGGGCTACTTCGGCGGGTGGACGGACAGCATCATTTCGCGCGCCACCGAGGCCCTGCTGGCCATTCCCTTCCTGATCCTGGCGATTGCGCTGGCCGCCTTTCTCGGGCCCAGCCTGACCAACGCGATGATCGCCATCGGCGTATCGGCCGCGCCCAAGTTCATCCGGCTGACACGGGGGCAGGTGCTGGCAGTCAAGAACGAGGACTACGTGCAGAGCGCCCGCGCGCTGGGCGCGTCTGACCTGCGCATCATCGGCCGGCACGTGTTCCCCAATGTGATGCCGCCGCTGATCGTGCAGGCCACCATCACAATCGCCACGGCCATCATCGCCGAGGCCAGCCTGTCCTTCCTGGGCCTGGGCCTGCAGCCGCCGACGCCGTCGTGGGGCTCGATGCTCAACACGGCCAAGAACTTCATGACCCAGGCGCCCTGGATGTCGATCTTCCCCGGATCGGCCATTTTCCTGGTGGTGCTGGGCTTCAATCTGCTGGGTGACGGGCTGCGTGACGCGCTCGATCCGCGTCAGGAAAAGTAATCGATATGGCAACCATGGATTCCAACCGCGTCGTGCAGGTCAATGACCTGACGGTGCGGTTCAAAACGCCCGAACGCACCGTGGAAGCGGTGCGCAATGTTTCCTTTCACGTGAACCGCGGCGAAACGCTGGCCATCGTGGGCGAGTCTGGCTCCGGCAAGTCGGTGACCTCGCTGGCGCTGATGCGGCTGGTCGAGTACGGCGGCGGGCACATCGCCAATGGCGGGATGCTGCTGCGCCGGCGCAGCGGTGACGTCCTGGACCTGGTCAGCGCGCCCGATTCCACGCTGCAGCGCGTGCGCGGCGCGGACGTGGCGATGATCTTCCAGGAGCCGATGACGTCGCTGAACCCCAGCTTCACGGCGGGCAATCAGATTGCCGAGGCCTTGCAGCTGCACCAGGGCTTGGACGCGGCGGCGGCGCGGGCGGAGACGCTGCGCATGCTGGAGCGCGTCCGGATTCCCGAGGCGCGCGCCATTCTGGACCGCTACCCGCACCAGTTGTCGGGCGGAATGCGCCAGCGCGTGATGATCGCGATGGCGCTGTCGTGCAAGCCGCAACTGCTGATCGCCGACGAGCCGACGACCGCGCTGGACGTGACGATCCAGGCGCAGATCCTGCAACTGATCCGCCAGCTCCAGGAAGAAATGGACATGGGCGTGATCTTCATCACGCACGACATGGGCGTGGTGGCGGAAGTGGCCGACCGGGTGCTGGTGATGTACCGGGGCGACAAGGTGGAAGAGGGCGGGTCGGACGAGATCTTCGCGCGTCCGCAGCATGCCTACACGCGAGCGCTGCTGTCGGCGGTGCCGCGCCTTGGGGCGATGCAGGGCACGGACGAGCCGGCGCCGTTTCCGCTGTTGAAGGTGGACGAGGCGGTGCGGGTGCCGAATCCGGCGCGGTTGGTGGACACGCCTGTGGCGGCGCCGTCGACGGTGCGACGCGAGAATGGGCCGGTGCTGAAGGTCCGGGATCTGACGACCAGCTTTGACATTACCGGCGGCATTCTGGGCCGGGTGCAGAAGCGGGTGCATGCGGTCGAGAAGGTCAGCTTTGACCTGTACCCCGGCGAGACGCTGTCGCTGGTGGGCGAGTCGGGGTGTGGCAAGACGACGACTGGCCGTTCATTGCTGCAGCTGGTCAAGAGCAAGAGCGGGTCAATTGAGTTCGACGGCAAGAACATCGGCGCGTTGCGGGGCAGCGCGATGCAGACGTTGCGCCAGCATATCCAGTTCATTTTCCAGGATCCGTTCGCGTCGCTGGATCCGCGGATGACGGTGGGCTATTCGATCATGGAGCCGCTGCTGATCCACAAAGTGGCGCGCGGTAAAGAGGCGCAGGAGCGGGTGCGCTGGCTGATGGACAAGTGTGGGCTGCTGCCCGAGATGATCGACCGCTATCCGCACGAGTTCTCGGGCGGGCAGCGTCAGCGGATCTGCATTGCGCGGGCATTGGCGTTGAACCCCAAGGTGGTGATCGCGGACGAGTCGGTATCGGCGCTGGATGTGTCGATTCAGGCGCAGATCGTGAATCTGCTGCTGGATTTGCAGCGTGAATTGGGTGTGTCGTTTTTGTTCATCTCGCACGATATGGCGGTGGTGGAGCGGGTTAGCCACCGGGTGGCCGTGATGTATCTGGGCCAGATCGTGGAGATCGGGCCGCGGCGGGCGATTTTTGAGAATCCGCAGCATCCCTATACGAAGAAGCTGATGGCGGCGGTGCCGATTGCGGATCCGCAGCGGCGGCATCGGGAGCGGTCGCTGCTGGTGGATGAGATTCCTAGTCCGATGCGTCGGGTGGGGGATGAGCCGCTGGTGGAGCCGTTGGTTGCCGTGGGAGATGGGCATTTTGTGGCGCGGCATGCGATTGGGGTTTATTGAGGCGGCGGTTTCTGCTGCTGCTGCTGCTGCTGCTGCTGCTGCCGGGCCTGCTGGTCGCGCTGCTGTTGATGGCGTTGCTGTGTCTGCTGCTGGTCGCGTTCCCGTTGCTGGCGCGCCTGCTGTTCGTGCTCTTGAC
>NZ_JCBANC010000107.1:0-9281 GCF_059760815.1 Achromobacter sp. 1012554356
GGGGCGGATCTATCAGGCGGGAGGGATTATCCGGCGCAAGGTGTCTGACACCCTTTGCACATCTGCCCGATGCGACGCCCATCTCCCAAGGGTGTCAGACACCGGCCAGCGCTGATGGTCATGCCTACCCGCCCGTCTTCCCGTCCCGCCGATGCGACCGAAACAGAAGATGGGTCGTTGCCAGATGAAAGCGCACGGCGATCTCGGCGCATTCGGGATCGCGCGCGCGGATGGCGGCGATGATCTGGCGATGGTGGTCCACGCTGCGCAGCATGTCATCGCGGCCGTAGAAGTAGAACGAGCCGATGATGATCGGCATGTCCAGCAGGTTCTCGACCAGGGACCGCACCCGCGCCGATTGCGCGGCTTCGAGCAGGGCGTGGTGGAACAGGTTGTTGTAGTGCTGGACTTGGGCGACGTGGTCGGGCGCGCCGGAGTTGACGGCGTCGAGCATGCAGTGGTTGATGCGTTCCAGCTCGTCGATCTGTTCGGGCGTGGCACGCTCGGCGGCGGTCTTGGCGGAATAGGGCTCGAGCAGCATGCGCAACTCGAAGGCTTCGTCGATGTCGCGATCCTGCCAACCCAGCACGACCGCGCCGCGCCGACCTTCGCGCGTGACCAGGCCGTCCGCGATCAGGCGTTCGATGGCGTTGCGCACGGGCGTGCGGCTGACGGAGAGCTGCGTGGCGATATGTTCCTCGCGCAGCGGCTCGCCGGGCAGGAACGATCCGGCCATCAGGCGACGGCGCAACTCTCCGTACACGTAATCACTGGCGCTCGACATGACGCGGCTTGCCCTTCTCGGATTTCGAAGCTGGGACTATAACAACGGCGCGCGGGGCCATGGATGCCAAGGCATCGGCCGCCGCGCCCGCGGGATCTACACGTTTACGCCGTGCTCCGCCAGCCGCGCCAGAAAGCGCGGCCAGACCTCGGGATTGAGCAGCCGCGCCGGCTTGCGTCCGGCGAGCATGTCCATGATCTGCGTGGCCGAACCCTGCGCCACCTTGCGCCGGCCTTCGTGCGTGACGCCGCCCGTGTGAAAGGCGGCGGCCACGTCCGGACGCTGCAAGAGGCCGCTGCGCGGAGGCGGCGGTTCCACCTGCCACACGTCCAGGCCAGCACCCGCAATATGGCCCGATTCCAGCGCCGCAAGCAGGGCGTCTTCATCATGGATGCCGCCGCGCGCGGTGGAGACGAACAGCGCGCCGCGCTTCATCCGGCGCAAGGCGGCGGCATTGACCATCCCCCGCGTGACGGTGTTCAGCGGACAGTGCAGGCTGACAATGTCCGCCTGTTCCAACAGCGCGTCGAACGTGACCGGCGCCGCCCCGCGTTCGGCGATCTGCGCGTCCGTCAGCAGCGGGTCATACGCAATGACCTGCAAGCCGAAGCCCGTCGCAATCCGCGCCACCCTGCGTCCGATCTCGCCGATGCCCACGATGCCGATGACGCGGCCCTCGATCTCGTGGCCCATCAGGGCCTCGCGGCTGACGGCGGTGCCGGCGCGCAGCGCGGCTTCCGATTCGCCCAGCCGTTTGACCAGCGACAGCAGCAGGGCAAATGTCATTTCGGCGACCGATGCGGCATTGGCGCCGGCCTGATTGACGACGGCCACGCCCGCGCGGGTGCAGGCGGCCACGTCCACCGTGTCGTAGCCTGCGCCGCCCGAAGACACGCACAGCAACTGCGGGCAATGGGCCAGCAGGTCCGCCGACACCTGCCAGCGGGCCGGAACCTCGTCCTTCGCCGCGCTGACGTGGTACGCGTGCGCGCCGGCCAGGCCGGCGGCTGTCACGGCATCGCCGCCGGCCGGCAGCACGCGCAGGTCCAGCGTATCGTCCCGTGCAATGGTCTCGTCGAACACCGGATCGATCCACAGATCCAGACGCGCGACGCACAACTGGGGCCTGCTGACTGCCGCATCGCTCATGGTCAGACTCCCGTGCAGCCCAATGCGCGCAGACGGGCATCGACCCACGACGTATCCAGCGTGCCGGCGGCAATGTCCGCCAGCATCTTGGTTTCCACGTCGTGCTTGGCCGCTGCGGCCTCAAAAATGGCCTGCGCCTGATCGAACGGCACTGCAAGCAGCCCGTCGTCGTCGCCCAGGATCAGATCGCCCGGGGCGATAGTCATGCCGTCCAGCGCGACCACGCAGTTGATCTCGCCGGGGCCGTCCTTGTACGGGCCGCGGTGCGTGACGCCGGCCGCATAGACGGGAAACTCGCTGCGGCGAATGGTGCCGCAGTCGCGGATGGCGCCGTTGATGATGATGCCCGCGATGCCGCGCGACTCGGCGTAGGTCGTCATGATCTCGCCGATGATCGCGTTGGTCAGGTCGCCGCCGGCATCGACCACGATGACGTCGCCCGGCTGCGCCAGGCTCAGCGCCTTGTGCACCAGCAGGTTGTCGCCGGGACGCGTGCGCACGGTCAGCGCGGGGCCGGCCAGCGGCGTGCCGTCGTGCATGGGCCGCAGGCGCGCGCCGCCGGCCGTCATGCGCGACATGCAGTCGCTGACGTTGGCGACCGGCACCTGGCGGAATTTATCGACCAGTTCCTTGCTGACCGCGCGCTGGCGGGCGTGGATTTCAAAACCTGTCATCACTGCTCCTGATAGCTGTATAGGGTTGAATCGGGCTCACTGCTTGGGGATGCCGGCTTCCTGCACGACCTTGCCGAAGGCGTCGTGGTCCGCGCGATGGCGGCGTGCCAGATCGTCGGGCGAGCCCTTGAGGACGCTGTAGCCGGCGTCTTCAAGCTTCTTGATCAATTCGGGATTCGACTGCACCTTCTGCAGCGCGCTGTTCAGCGCGGCGACCACGTCGTCCGGCGTCTTGCCCGGCGCCATCAGGCCCCACCAGATCGACTGGTTGATGGTCGGAAAACCGCTTTCCGGAAAGGTCGGCACGTCGGGCAGGGCGGGCGAACGCTCGCTCGCGACGACGCCCAGCGCGCGCACCTTGCCGCCGCGGATCTGCGGAAGCAGCGACGCGACGGAGCCAACATAAATGTCGATGCGGCCGCTGGCCAGATCGGGGAAGGCCTGGCTCCAGCCGCGGTACGGCACATGCATCAGTTCCATGTTTGCCGCCTTGCGCCACAAGTAGCCGGTCAGATCGCCCGTGCCGCCGATGCCGGGAATGCCGAGCGAAACCTGGTTAGGACGCGCCTGCGCGGCCTTGACGACGTCTCCGATGGTCTTGAACGGCGAATCGGGCACCACGACGAAGACGCTGGGCGAAGACGCCACGGGGCCGACCGGCTTGAAGTCCTTGAAGGTGTCGTAGCTGAGCTTGCTGTAGAGCCAGGGGTTCAGCACGACGTTGTCGGTTTGCGCCATGACCAGCGTGTGGCCGTCGGGTTGGGCGCGCGCCGTGGCGTCCAGCGCGAGGTTGCCGCCGGCGCCGGGCTTGTTTTCCACCACGATGTTCCAGCCGGCGTCCTGGCTGATGGCGCTGCCGATCATCCGCGTCAGCGTGTCGGTGCCGCCGCCGGGCGGGAACGGCGAAATCAGCGTGATCGGCGCCTTGCCCAGGTCGGCGGCGTGGGCAGTGGCGCAGCCCAGCACGAGCGTGGCGGCCAGCAGTTGCTTGAACAGTTTCATTGTCTTCCTCGCAAAGTGTTATGCAGATTCAGTCCGCGCTCTGTGGCGCGGTGGGGATGTCAGGATTGGCGGGCCAGCGTGGTCAGCCAGGCAAGGCGCGCCTCGACCGTGTCGGGCGCCGGGGCTTCGCCCTTGGTGCGCGCGGCCTCGATGCCGCGGGTGGACCGGGCAAAGAGCTGTTCGACGCCATCAAGGACCAGCGGCGCAAGGCCAGCTTCATGGATCTGGTCGCGCGCTTCGCGGACCTCGGCCAGCCGGCGCGGCGCATGCAGCACGTGCGAGCGCACGAACGAGTCCATGAATGCCGTCAGCGGCGTTCGGTCGATGTCGGCCAGCACTTCGTAAAGCGACTCGCGCAGACCCATGCGCTCGGCCGCCACCAGGCATTCGACGGCCAGGCTTTCCATGCCCTTGGTCATCACGCTGCGCAAGAGCTTCAGGCGCACGGCGTCGCCCGGCTTGCCTTCGATGATGCGGACCGGCGCGCCGGCGCTTTCGCCCAGCTCGGTCACCACCGCCGCGCCGTCGCCGGCGCACAGCAGCGGGGTTTTTTCCGCCAACAGGGCGATGGCGCCCATGATGGCCACGTCCATGAAGGGAATGGCGCGTGCGGCAGCGGCAGCCGCCGCTTTCTGCATGTCGGGGGCGCTGGCGGTGGTGAAGTCCGCGTAAACCGCGTCGGCGCGCATGTAGGGAAGCGTCTGGGTGGCAACGTCGGCCGCGTTATAGCCGTAGACGGCGGAGACAACGACGTCCGCTTCCGCGAGCCAGGCGCCCGGTTCGGCATGCAAGACTGCCCCTGCGGCCGTTGCGCGGTCCGCCATGTCGGCGTCCGAACGCAGGTCGCAGATGCCCACGATGCGATGTCCGGCGGCCGTCCAGGCGCGGGCATAGCAATGTCCGACTTCGCCACATCCAATCAGTGCAATTTTCATCTTAAAAACACATAAAAAAAACAATGTGTCTTTATAGATCGGTAATTTCGGCAGTGAAAGGGGGCATTTACCCTAAGTTTCGCCCTGAGTAAGTACACTAAAAAAACAATCAGGACTTGCGTTGCAGCAGGTGATAGCCCAGTGCGGCGCGGGCTTCGCGGATGGTCGCGCCCTGATTGATCCGCTCGCGGATCGCGGCTTCCACGGATTCGATCTTGCGCGCGGTCTCGGCCACTTCACGGGCGCGCTCGCGCGGCACGATCACCACGCCGTTGGCGTCGGCCACCACGATGTCGCGCGCGGCCACGCGCACGGTGCCTACCGCAACGGTGGTGTTCACCGACTCCACCTCGACCCGGTCCTTGCCGGTGCGCATGAAGCGGCCGGCGCTGAAGACCGGATAGCCGTCGCCCAACGCCTTGCCCACGTCGCGGCACACGCCGTCAATCACGGTGCCGGCGAGGCCGCGCAGGCCGGCGTATTGCGTCATGATGTCGCCCCACACCGTGCAGTCGGTTCGGCCATCGTTGTCGATCACCACGATGTCGCCTTCGGCCACGTCATCGATGAAATCGCCGACGGTGCCAGCGGGCGTCGCGGCGGGAACGTACTTGACCGTGAAGGCGGGGCCGACAACCGGGCGGGCATAGTCGTCCAGCGGCATGATGCCGAGCGCCTGGCCGTGCAGACCCAGTTTGTCCATGGCGTCCGACACGCCCGGCGTATCCAGTCCTTCAAAAAGGGCGACCAGCTCCTGGTCGATTGCTGCAGCTTTCTTGGGGTTCGTCATCGTCGTTCCTTTGGTGAGTGGGCAGTGAGGGTGCGTCGGATCAGTTCGCGTGGATGGCGTCGAATTCCTTGTCGTGCATGACCTCGGCGACCGAGCGGCCCGCGCGCACGGCGGCGACCATCCCATCCTGCCGCTTCGCGATACGCTCGCCCAGGTCCAGTACCGCTTCGATGCGGGCCGCGGGCACGAACACCGCGCCGCAGCGGTCCGCGATGACGTAATCGTCTTCATGCACCGTGACGCCGGCCATCTGCACGGGCTTCCCGGCGTCGATCTGGATCACCCGGTTGCGAGCGCTGATCATGGTCACGCCGCGTCCATAGACGGGATAGCCGATCGATTCGCTGCCTTCAATGTCGCGGCTCAGACCGTCGATGACCGAACCGCGCACGTGCTTGGCGCGCGCCGCATTGGCCAGGATGTCGCCCCAGCAGGAAATGCCCTCGGCGCCGCCGGCGATCACCAGCACGCGGTCGCCGGTCTGCACGGCGTCGATCACGGGCGAGATCAGATGCACGGCCGGCTTGGCGTCCGTTTTGGGACCCAGTTGGATGGTGCTGGCGCGGCCCACGATCTTCGGGCAGTCCCAAAGCGGCCGCAGGCCGTAGGTGGCGCCGGGCAGTCCCAGAAAATCCAGGGCGTCCGAGACGGTATTGGTATCCAGCGAGGCAAGGCGGTCGAGCGTGGATGCTTGGGACATGGGGAAACCTCCTGAGTGAAGGCTTCATTATCAGAACCGGGTCTTGATAGATAAAATCGTTTTCAAGTATCTCTGTGATACGGTTTCAGGATCAGCGCGGCATCGCGCGACCGGCAACGAGGGCATGGCATGAGCACAATCGACTTCAGGCTGATACGGCAGCTCTGGATGTTTCTGGCGGTGGCGGAGGAACGGCATTTCGGACGGGCGGCGGCGCGCCTGGGCATGTCGCAACCCCCGCTGACCGAGCAGATCAAGGTGCTGGAACAGTCGCTGAAACTCCAGCTTTTCGAACGCTCGCGCCGGGGCACTCAGCTTTCGGCGGCGGGCGCGGCGATCCTGCCCGCGGTGCGCCAGTTCGCCGGTCAGGTCGAACACCTGGAGCGCGTCGTGCGCGAGGTCGCGACGGGCCAGTCGGGCGTGCTGCATGTGGGCGCGATCACCTCGGCAATGCTGGACACCGTTCCGCCGCTGCTCAATGAGCTGAAGCGGGCGCACCCGAGCCTGACGGTCTTCGTGCGGGAAATCGACAGTGTCGAAGCAGTGCCGGCGCTGCTGTCGGGGGAACTGGACATGGCATTCGTGCGCATCGACGGCGATGTCGGCGACGGCATCTCGACGTTGTCGTTGACCGAGGACCGGCTGGCGGTGGCGCTGCCCAAGGACCATAAGCTGGCGGCGCTGCCCCGCGTGCGCCTTCAGTCGTTGGCGGCGGAGCAGCTTGTGATGTCGTCCCGGCAGGTCAGCCCCGTGTATTTCGACATGCTCACCGCGATCTGCCGCTCTCACGGCTTCACGCCCCGCGTGCTGCACGAGGTGCGGTCGGTGGCCTCGCAGGTCGCCTATGTGGGATGCGGCCAGGGCGTGGCGCTGGTGCCGGCGTCGATGAAGAAGCTGGCGCCTGCCAACGTCGTCATCCGGCCATTGAAGGAAAAGGTCATGGTGGTCACTGCCGCGCTGGCGTGGAATGCCGCGCGCTTTCACCCGCTGGTCGAGGTGGCCGTGCAATGGCTTGAAAAGACGTATCGAAAGCGGCGTCCGGAAGAGTGATGCCAGGCGGCGCGGCAAGCGCGGCCTGGTATCAGACGCCTACTTTTTCGCGGCGGCCTCTTGCTGGAATGCGCGTGTCTGCCGGTCCAGGCTGGCCCCCCATTCCTCGCCCGGCTGAAAGGCCAGCACGGCTGCGTCGCGCCCGGATGCGGCCAGGAAGGCAGGGTCTTTGAGCGTGTCCTGAAGCGCCTGTTCCAGCTTGTCGCGGATGGCGTCCGGCAAGGTCGCCGGGCCGCCCATGCCGCGCTCGGACGAATAGCGCAGCGTCACCCCGGATTCCGCCGCGGTGGGGATGGCGTTGTGGCGCTTGTCGCTGGCGATGGCGATAGCCTCGAAGGGGCCTTTCGGGTCGGCCAGTTCCGGCACCTCGCTCACGGTGATCAAGCCGTAGTCGATGTGATCGCCCAGAATCCCCAGACGGATGTCGCCACCGCCCTTGAACGGCACGCTGGTGCCGCGCACGTTCTGGCTGCGCTCCATGTCCATCAGAGCCAGATGTCCGGTCGTGCCGTCGCCGCTGTGGCCGAACGACAGGGATTCGGGCGACTGCTTCAGCTTTGCCACGAGCGCCGGCAGGTCATCCGGCGCGCTGGATCCGCGTCGCTTGATGAAGAGCAGCGGGTCGTCGACCAGCCGGGCGATGAGCCGGATGTCTTCGGGCTTGTACTTCGCGCCCTTGCTGACGGGCAGGTACACGAAGCCGGGCGCGTTGATCATGCCCAGCGTGTAACCGTCCGGCCTGGCGGCGGCAACGTAGCGCACCGCGATTTCTCCGCCCGCGCCCGGCTTGTTGATGACGATGATCCGGGCCTTGCCGCCCAGGCGCTTTTCCATATGCTGGGCCACCAGCCGCGCCATGACGTCCGTCCCGCCGCCAGGCGCGAATCCCACCACCAGTTCGATCGGACGATCGTCGGGCCACGCGGCATGCGCCACGCTGGCCGCCAGGGCCAGCGCCCCGGCCACGAGAATCCGCTGAAATGCATTTGCCTTCATGCCTGTCTCCTTGAATGGCTGTCGTGCGCCCGTGCGCGTCAATTGACCTGGATGCCTGCGGATTGGATGAGCTGGCGGTAGCGGTCCAGTTCCTCTGCCCAGAAAGCCGTGAACGCCGCCGGCGTGCTTTGCCGCAATTCAGCCCCCATGGCGATGAGCCGTTGCGAATAGGCGGGGTCGGACATGACGGCATTCAGCGCGTGGCTCAGTTTGTCAACGACGGGCGCGGGTGTGCCGGCCGGCGCCGCCAGGCCGAACCACGTGGTCAGTTGCATGCCCGCCATGCCCAGTTCCTCGAACGTCGGCACGTCGGGAATGGCCTTGAGCCGGGCGTCTGAGGCAACCGCCAACGCGCGTACGCGCTGGCTTTGGATGTGCCCGATCGCGCCGTTGTCGAACATGTAGTCCAGCCGACCTCCCATCAGGTCGTTCAAGGCAGGGTTGTTGCCCTTGTACGGCACATGCGTGACTTCGATCTTGTTGATCGCGCGAAAGAGTTCGCCGGACAGATGCCCCGAGTTTCCGGTGCCGCCGGACCCATAGGTCAGTTTGCCGGGTTGCTTGCGCGCTGCCGCCACGATGTCGGCCGGACGTTTGAACGGCGAGTTTTCGGGGACGATGAGCACGCTGGGCACCAGCGCGACTTCACCGATCGGCGTGAAGTCCTTGATCGGGTCGAAATGCACCTTGGCATACAGATTGGGCGCCGAGACGTTGGCCGAACTGCTGGCCAGCAGCAGGGTGTAGCCGTCCGGCGCGGACCGGACGAACTGGGTGGTTGCGATGGTGCCGGAAGCGCCCGCCACGTTTTCGACCACGACCGTCGCATTCAGGCGCTTGCCCAAGGCATCGCCCAGCGATCGACCGATGGTGTCCGCCGAGCCGCCCGCGGGCCACGGCACGATAAGGCGTATCGGCTTGTCCGGATACGGCGCGGCCGCCATGACGGCCGCGCTGAACGCGGATGCCAGGGCGCCGCACGCCCAACGCTTGATGGGAAAGCGCATGTTTGTCTCCTTGTTGATCCCTCCCTCTTGCTCAATGGCGTGTTGGGGAGGTGTGAAAAGGCGCCGCGATCAATCTGTACGAGCCTTGGCGGCCTCCTTGGGAAGATGCGCGAGGACGAGGGACAGCAACAGGTCCTGCGAATGGCTGAAAAAGTGATCCGCGCCGGGGATGACGATGATGGGGTGGGAAGTGG
>NZ_JCBANC010000108.1:0-8727 GCF_059760815.1 Achromobacter sp. 1012554356
CGGTCACCGTGGGTGCGAGCGCCGTCGATGCGCCCGAGGGAATCTGAAGGGAAGGCCGAAGGCCTGGACGAAGATGACGAAGGGGGAGTCCGGAGCGAAGGCTCCGGACCGCAATCGTGGGCGATCGTGCCCACGGTGACCGCGGCGTCGGGCGACCTACGAAGACTTTCGCGGCACGAAGATAGACGACCAACGAAGAATCTGGCGCCAAGAAAATCAACGAGCCATAAAGAACCTGACGCAGCATCAAAAAAAATGGGCCACACAGGCAACCGACCAAATCAGTCTTCACCTGCAAGGCCCACTCTCACCTCACATTGATCTCAATGCGACGTCGATCTCAAACAAATCGTCAACGTCACACTACTCTCAATGCGACGTCAACCTCAAACGATCGTCAGCGTCACGTCAATGTTGCCGCGCGTCGCGTTCGAGTACGGGCACACGATGTGTGCGGCCGCGACCAGCTTTTCGGCTTCTGCGCGGTCCAGGCCCGGCAGCGAGATCTTCAGTTCCGCTTCGATGCCGAACCCCGTCGGGATTGCGCCGATACCAACGATGCCGTTCACGGACACGTCCGCCGGGATCGCGATCTTGTCGCGGTTGGCGACGAACTTCATCGCGCCCAGGAAGCAGGCCGAGTAGCCGACGGCGAACAGTTGTTCCGGGTTCGTGCCAGCGGCGCCAGCGCCGCCCAGTTCGCGCGGGGTGGTCAGCTTGACGTCGAGGTTGCCGTCGTCGCTGACGCCACGGCCTTCGCGGCCTCCGGTGGCGGTGGCGTTGGCGCGGTAGAGGACTTTTTCGATCGACATGGTGTGGTTCCTTTGAATGAGAGTTTGAACTGCTTGCCTTGCGGGACCCTTCCCGTGTTGGCGGTCAACGATGAACTTGCGACTTGCCTGAAACTTTAAATAGTGAACAACAAGATCGTGCGCTACTTATAAAACCGGATGATGACAGTCATCACCCAAAACCTCAAAGACTTTCGGCCAGCTTCTCCCGCAACGCGTGCAGCATCTTCGTCATGCCCTGCGCTTCGTCCAGCGAACACTGCGCTGCCGCGCCAACTGCATGCGGCACCGCTTCGGCCTTTTCGCGCAGATCGCGGCCCTGCTTCGTCAGGCCCACGATCACCTGGCGTTCGTCCGTCACGGCGCGCTTGCGCGTTACCAGGCCCGCGGCCTCCAGGCGCTTGAGCAGCGGCGTCAGCGTGGCCGAATCCAGAAACAGGCGGCTGCCGATATCCGTCACCGTAATTTCGTCGCCTTCCCACAGCACCAGCATCACCAGGTATTGCGGGTAGGTCAGGTCCAGCCCGCTCAGCAGCTTGCGGTACACCTTGTTCATCGCCAGCGAGGTCGAGTACAAGGCGAAGCACAACTGGCTGTCCAGCAGCAGCGGGTTGAAAGCGGCTTTGGTCTTGTTTCTGGATTTCATTGCGCAATATTAAATAGCGCGCGATTTATCGTCAACACTTTTTTTTGATCCCCGTAACGCTTACGCCGCCTGCTCTGCTTCCACCGCGCCGCGGTCCGACCCGTATTGCTTCAGCCCGTCCAGGTCCAGCACCCGTACCGCCCCGTATTCCACATTCAGCAACCCCGCCTCCTCCAGCTTGCGCAGCGCCTGGTTCGCACGCTGGCGCGAGACCCTCGCCAGATAGCCGACTTCTTCCTGCGTAATCGTCAGTCGCATCCCCATGCCCGGATACAGCAAAGGATTGAACAGCTCGGCCAGACAGCGGGCCACTCGCGCATCCGGATCCAGCAGACGGTCGTACTCCGCCTTGCCGATGAACTGCGCCACGCGTTCGTTCAATTGATGCAGCAAATATCGGTTGAACGGAATACTGGTATCCAGCAACCAGTCGAACGTCGCGCCCGGCAGACGCGCCACCACTGAATCGCGCAGCGCCACGATGTCGTACTTGCGGACCTCGCGTTTCAGCAGCGAGCCCTCGCCGATCCAGCCGCCGGCGGGCACACCTGTCAGCGATGCCACCTTGCCTTCCGAATTGCCCACCGATACCTTGACCAATCCCGCCAACACGCCGATCCATGCCTGGGCGAGTTCGCCTTTGCGCTCTATGATCGATCCAGCAACGACCTGCTGCACGGAAAGGTCCCGCTCCACGCGTGCTTGCTGTTCCGCGTTGAGCACGCGGAACCAGGCGGCGGCGAGTTGCAGGGAGTCGGATAGCTGCATCGGGAATACCCTAAAAGGTCCTTGAATGTCGCGATGGTGACAGTTGGTAGCAACCCAACCTTATACCTTAACTCCTGCCGTAAATCTAAAACCAACTGGTCAAGCACGCCGCCGCATCCGCCGCTTCATTGCAGGCACTGCGCGCGATGCGCCCAAACCGGAGGAGACAACGTGGCACATTCATCGCCCGCATCTGCACAGGTGCCGGCGGCGCCGGACACCTTTCCGGCGCTGCTGCTCGCGCATGCCAACGTTCGTGGGTCGCGGCCCGCGATACGAGAGAAAGACCTGGGGATCTGGCAAACCCTGACCTGGTCCGAAGTGGCGGAGCATGTCCGTCACGTCGCGCAGGGTCTTGCATCGCTCGGCATTCTGCCCGGCATGCACGTCGCCGTCATCGGTGAAAACCGCCCGCGTCTCTACATGGCCATGATGGCCGCGCAATCGCTCGGCGCCATTCCTGTTCCGCTCTATCAGGATGCGGTCGCGCAGGAAATGGTTTACGTGCTGCAGGATGCGGAGATCAGCGTTGCGATCGTCGAGGATCAGGAGCAGGTCGACAAGATGATCGAGGTGCGCGAACAGTGCCCTGCCCTGAAGCATGTCGTGTTCGATGATCCGCGCGGCCTGCGGCATTACGCCGATCCCATGCTGCTGTCTTACGAGCAACTGGAAGCGCTGGGCAGCGAGTACGCCGCGAAGCATCCCGACTTCTACGCGCGCGCCGTGGCTGCCGTGCAGCCGCACGACGCCGCGGCCATGTTCTATACGTCCGGCACGACGGGCAAGCCGAAGGGCGTGGTGCTGACGCACCATGCGCTCATCGACCGCGCGCGCGCCGTGTCCGAGATGGAAAAGCTGACCGATCAGGAAGACGTGCTGGCCTATCTGCCGCCCGCCTGGATTGGCCAGAACATGTTTTCGTACACGCAGCTGCTGGTCACGGGCTTCACGGTGAATCATCCCGAGTCGCCCGACACCGTGTCGATCGACATGCGCGATATCGGCCCCACCTATTACTTTGCACCGCCGCGCGTGCTGGAAGGCCTGCTGACGCATGTGATGATCCGCATGGAAGACGCGGGCTATCTCAAGCGCAAGCTGTTCGCGGCCTGCATGAAGCTGGCGCGCCGCGTCGGCACGAAGATTCTGGATGGCGAATCCGTGAATGCCTGGGACCGCATGCGTTACGCGGTGGGCAATGTGCTGATCTACGGTCCGCTGCGCAACGCGCTGGGCATGAGCCGCGTGCGCGTGGCCTATACGGCGGGCGAGGCCATCGGGCCGGACCTCTTTGTGTTCTACCGCTCCATCGGCATCAACCTGAAGCAGTTGTATGGCTCCACCGAGACCTCGGTGTTCGTCTGCGTGCAGCCCGACGGCCAGGTGCGCGACGACACGGTGGGGCCGCCGGTGCCGGGCGTGGAGATTCGCGTGGCCGACAACGGCGAGATCCTGGTCAAGAGCCCGGGGCTCTTCAAGGAGTACTACCGCAATCCGGACGCCACGGCCGAGGCGCGCAGCGCCGACGGATGGTTCCACACGGGCGACGCCGGCTACCTGGATACGGACGGGCAGCTCAAGATCATCGATCGCGCCAAGGACGTGGGCAAGCTGGCCAATGGCAGCCTGTTTGCGCCGAAGTACATCGAGAACAAGCTCAAATTCTTCCAGCACATCAAGGAAGCAGTGGCGTTTGGCGCGAACCGCGAGGACGTGTGCGCGTTCATCAACATCGACCTGGAAGCCGTGGGCAACTGGGCCGAACGCCGCGGCCTGCCCTATGCCGGCTACACCGACCTGGCCGGCAAGGACGAGGTCTACCAGCTGATCGCCGAGTGCGTGGAGCAGGTCAACGCGGATCTCGCGACCGATCCCAAGCTGGCCGCGTCGCAGGTCAGCCGCTTCCTGATCCTGCACAAGGAGCTGGACCCGGACGACGACGAGCTGACCCGCACGCGCAAGGTGCGCCGCGCCTTCATCGCGCAGAAATATGGCGTGCTGATCGACGCGCTCTTTGGCGGCAAGCAGTCGCAGTTCATCGAGACCGAAGTGAAATTCGAAGACGGACGCACCGGCAAGATTTCGGCGGATCTGCGGATCCATCCGGTCAAGACGTTTCCCGCCATCACCGCCCGAGCCGCGTAAAGAACATGAGCCATAACGACCGCGACCAGCGTATCGGCGATGTCATGCTGGACATGCAGAACATCTCCCTGTCTTTCGGCGGCGTGAAGGCGCTGACCGATATTTCCTTCAACGTGCGCGAGCACGAGATCCGCGCCATCATCGGACCCAACGGCGCGGGCAAGAGCTCAATGCTCAACGTCATCAACGGCGTATACACGCCGCAGCAAGGCGGCATCGCATTCCGCGGCGAGCGGTTTTCGCGAATGAACCCGCGCCGCGCCGCCGAAATGGGCATCGCGCGCACGTTCCAGAACCTGGCGCTATTCAAGGGCATGAGTGTGCTGGACAACATCATGACCGGCCGCAATCTGCGCATGAAGAGCGGGCTGCTGGCGCAGGCGTTCCGCCTGGGGCCGGCCGAGCGCGAAGAGATGCAGCACCGCGAGTTCGTCGAGAACATCATCGACTTCCTTGAAATTCAGGCCTATCGCAAGACGCCGGTGGGGCGCCTGCCCTACGGCCTGCAAAAGCGCGTCGACCTGGGCCGCGCGCTGGCGATGGAGCCGCGCCTGTTGCTGCTGGACGAGCCGATGGCCGGCATGAACATCGAGGAGAAGCAGGACATGAGCCGCTTCATTCTGGATGTGAACGACGAATTCGGCACGACCATCGTGCTGATCGAGCACGACATGGGCGTGGTCATGGACATCTCGGATCGCGTGGTCGTGCTGGACTACGGCAAGAAGATCGGCGACGGCAAACCCGACGAAGTTCGGGCGAACGAGGATGTGATCCGCGCCTATCTCGGCGTGTCGCACTAAGCCGGACAACCAAGGCGGAAAGACATGGGATTTTTTCTAGAGACCTTATTCGGCGGCCTGATGAGCGGCATGCTGTACGCGCTGATCGGCCTGGGCTTCGTGCTGATCTTCAAGGCGTCCGGCGTCTTCAACTTCGCGCAGGGCGCGATGGTGCTGGTGGCGGCGCTGTCGATGGCGCGCTTCTCGGAATGGCTGCCGCGCTGGCTGGGCTTTGACAACATGATCCTGGCCAACGTGCTGGCGTTCATCGTCAGCGCGATCGTGATGTTCCTGCTGGCAGTGGCGATCGAGCGCTTCGTGCTGCGCCACCTGGTCAACCAGGAAGCCACGACGCTGTTGATGGCGACGCTGGGCATCAGCTATTTCCTGGATGGATTGGGCCAGATCACGTTCGGCAGCTCGGTGTACTCCATCAACGTCGGCATGCCCAAGGATCCCCTGATGATTCTGGAATCGGTGTTCGAGGGGGGGCTGCTCATCAACCTTGAAGACCTGACAGCCGCGGTCATCGCCGCGCTGCTGGTGGCGACGCTGGCGCTGTTCTTCCAATACACCTCGACCGGCCGCGCGCTGCGGGCCGTGGCCGACGACCACCAGGCCGCGCAGTCGATCGGCATTCCGCTGAACCGCATCTGGGTGATCGTGTGGAGCGTGGCCGGGCTGGTGGCGCTGGTGGCGGGGATCATCTGGGGATCGAAGTTCGGCGTGCAATTCACGCTGTCCACCGCCGCGCTGCGCGCGCTGCCGGTGGTGATCCTGGGCGGCCTGACGTCCGTGCCGGGCGCCATCTTGGGCGGCCTAATCATCGGCGTGGGGGAAAAGCTGTCCGAGGTCTATCTGGGGTCGCTTGTGGGAGGCGGCATCGAAATCTGGTTCGCCTACGTGCTGGCGCTGGTGTTCCTGCTGTTCCGTCCGCAAGGGCTGTTCGGCGAGAAGATCATCGACCGCGTCTAAGCCCGCGGCTCACCAAGGATAAAAAATGTTCTATCGCGAAAACGGCCAATTCAAGACCAGCTATCGCGCTGACCAGCAGATCTTCCCGATCCGCCAGGACCGCGTCTTCATCTGGCTGCTGATGGCGGTGGCGTTCATCGTCGTTCCGGCGATGGCCAGCGACTACCTGCTGCGCGCCATCCTGATTCCGTTCCTGATCCTGGCGCTGGCCGCCGTGGGCCTGAACATCCTGGTCGGCTACTGCGGACAGATCTCGCTGGGCACGGGCGCCTTCATGGCGGTGGGCGCGTATGCCGCCTGGAACTTCGGCGTGCGCTTTCCCGGCATGCCGCTCGTGGTGCAGATCCTCTTGGGCGGCTGCTTTGCCACCATCGTCGGCGTGATCTTCGGCATCCCCAGTTTGCGCATCCGCGGGCTGTATCTGGCGGTGGCGACACTGGCGGCGCAGTTTTTCGTGGACTGGGCGTTCCTGCGCATCCCCTTCTTCACCAACTATTCGCCCTCGGGAAGCGTGTCGGTGCCGCCGCTCACGGCCTTCGGGCTGCCGGTGCAAAGCGCCATGGAGAAGTACCTGTTCGTGCTGATCCTGGTCGTCGTCTTCAGCCTGCTGGCCAAGAATCTGGTGCGAGGCGCCATCGGACGCCAGTGGATGGCGATCCGCGACATGGACGTGGCGGCATCGGTCATCGGCATCCGGCCCATGTACGCCAAGCTGACGGCGTTCGCGGTCAGTTCGTTCATCGTCGGCGTGGCGGGCGCCTTGTGGGGCTACATCCACCTGGGTTCGTGGGAGCCGCTGGCGTTTGACCTGGGCCGCTCGTTCCAGCTGCTGTTCATGGTCATCATCGGCGGGTTGGGTTCGATCATCGGCAGCTTCTTCGGCGCGGCGTTCATCGTGCTGGTGCCGGTAGCGCTGTCCAACATCCCGCACATGCTGGGCCTGCCGCTGTCGGTGGACACCGCGGCCCATATCGAGCACATGGTGTTCGGCGCGCTGATCGTGTTCTTCCTGATCGCCGAGCCGCACGGCCTGGCGCGGCTGTGGAGCATCGGCAAGGAGAAGCTCAGGATCTGGCCGTTCCCGCACTGATCGTGTTTCGTTTTGATTTCCGTGGGTCCATCGCAGCACAACCGCGCTGGACCCCCGCCCCGAATACCCGGCTCAAGACCGGGCCAATCCCGGTGTCACAGGGTTGACCGACCCAAACACCACGCAGGAGGTAAATGGAGATGAAGCGTCTTAACCTGAAGTTGGCGGCAGCCTTGATGGCCGCAGCCGGCGCCGCAGGCGCCGTGGCCACGCCGGCAATGGCGGCCGAAGAGCAGTTCGTTCCGTTGCTGGTGTATCGCACGGGATCGTTCGCGCCGCTGGGCATTCCCTGGGCCGACGGCAAGCTGGATTACCTGAAGCTCGTCAACGAGCGCGATGGCGGCGTGAATGGCGTCAAGATCACGTATGAAGAGTGCGAGACCGCCTACGCCACGGACCGCGGCGTGGAATGCTACGAGCGCCTGAAGGGCAAGGGCACCGGCGCATCGGGCTTCGATACCCAGTCCACCGGCATCACGTTTGCGGTCAGCGACAAGGCGATCATCGACAAGGTGCCTGTGGAAACCATGGGCTACGGCCTGTCGCAGTCGGTGGATGGCAGCGTGTTCGAGTGGAACTTCCCGCTCTTGGGCACGTACTGGACCGCCGCCGACGTGATGATCCAGGACATCGCCAAGAAAGAAGGCGGCATGGACAAGCTCAAGGGCAAGAAGATCGCCCTGGTGTATCACGACTCGCCGTACGGCAAGGAGCCGATTCAGCTACTGCAAAAGCGCGCGGCCAAGGAAGGCTTCGAACTGCTGCTCTACCCCGTGACCGCCCCCGGCGTGGAGCAGAAGTCCACCTGGCTGCAGATCCGCCAGGCGCGTCCGAACTACGTGCTGCTGTGGAGCGCGGGCATCATGACGCCCACCGCCATCCGCGAAGCGCAGGCCAGCGGCTATCCGCGCGACAAGATGTACGCGATCTGGTGGGCCGGCTCCGAAGGCGACGTCAAGGACCTGGGCGATGTCGCCAAGGGCTACAACGCCATCACCATCCACAACAGCGGCGCCGACAGCGACAAGGTCTACGACGATCTGAAGAAGTACGTCTACGACAAGGGCCAGGGCGCGGACAAGACCGGCAAGACCACGCTGGGCACCATCGCTCACACGCGCGGCATGATGATCTCGATGCTGCAGGTGGAAGCGATCCGCGCCGCGCAGGAGAAGTACGGCAAGGGCAAGGCGCTGACGCCCGAGCAGGTGCGCTGGGGCTTCGAGAATCTGGACCTGACCCAGGAAAAGCTCGACAAGCTGGGCTTTGGCCAGATCATGCGTCCGGTCAAGACCTCGTGCGCGAATCACAAGGGCGACGACTGGGCCCGCATCGTGCAGTGGGACGGTTCCAAGTTCAAGGTCGTTTCCGACTGGTATCAGGCCGACAAGGCGATCCTCGACCCGATGGTCAAGGAATCGGCGGCCAAGTACGCCAAGGAAAAGAACATTACGCCCCGCAAATGTGAGTAATGCTCCTGGAGCGCCCGCGGCGTGTTTGCCGCGGGTGCGCAACGCAGGTTGATAT
>NZ_JCBANC010000109.1:0-7348 GCF_059760815.1 Achromobacter sp. 1012554356
ACCTCGTACGCCTTCGGCTCCCTTCGGTTTCCCTCGGGCGCATCTACACGCCCCGCGCACCCCAGGCCGACGCCGCACCCGGCTGCGATGAATTCAGCTTGGCGGCCGGTGGGGCGAGTTGGGTTTTTAAGGTTCTTGCTGGGGTCAGCGCGTGTTTGGAGCGGCTTGCGGTGCCCGCCCCGCAGCGGCCGCGCGGGCGGCCTGGCGGGGCTTACGCGGCGTCTTGCGTCGTGGTGATGACGCTTCGCGAGTGGCTGCGATTAGGAGTGCGTCGGTGTCGCATACGTAGGTGTCTAACACCCCAGCATTGCCCTGCCGCACTGAGCCGACGCCTCCCTGGTGTCTGACACCGGCCTACGAAGCTCGGTCTTCATCAGCCATCGCGCGGCTCCAGTCTTAGACGCCGGTCGACGAATCTTCCGCGGGCGCTAGCCGCTGCGCTGTAATCTGCTTCAAGTAATCCACCAGCCGCTGACATGCAGGCGTCAGTGGACGATCAGCTCTGATCGAATATCCCACGTCGCCAAACGCGCCAAACACATTCGTAGGCAGGCGTGCCAGGATGCCCATCGAAAGAAACTGCGCCGCAGCGTCATAGGGAATAAGCGCCAGCGCATCGCTATGCATCAGCACGCCGATGTTGGTCAAGAGAGACAGCGACTCGACATGCCGGGCCGGCAAACGCAATCCGGCGTCAAAGAACGTGCGTTCTATCGACGCTCGCAGCGGCGACGTCGGCGCGGGCAGGATCCAGATGTGATCCATCAGGTCCGCCAACGCGACGTCCGTTGCACCAGCCATCGGGTGACGGGCGCCGACGACCAAACACAGGTCTTCGTGGTAGAGCTTGTGATGATCGACAGCGACGCCGGAGATCGAAGCCATGTCGGCGCCGGGCAGGCGGCCGACGACGATATCCACGTCGCCGGTGGCGAGCGCGGGCAGCAATTGCGCGGAGGGGCCTTCGCGGACGGTGACCTGGATGCCGGGGTGTTCGGTCATGAGGCGAGCGATGGCTTCGGGCAGGAGTTTGGCGGAGGCGGCAATCAAGGTGCCGACGACGACGTGGCCGCTGGCGCCGCCAAGAACAGCGTCGATGTCGTCGGCCATGTAGCGCACTTCGGCCATCATGGCGTGCACGCGCCTGCCCAGCACGAGGGCAAGTTCGGTGGGTGTGACGCCGCGGTTGGAGCGTTCGAACAGCGTTGAGCCGAAGAAGGCTTCGAGGTCGTGGATGGCCTTGGTGACGGTGGGTTGCGTCAGGTGCAGTTCGCTGGCGGCGCGCGATAGCGAGCGGCGCGCGAGGACGCGTTCGAAGATCTGAAGCTGGTGCAGCTTGAGCTTGTGGCTCAGCGCGTTGGGCGTTATGCGGAAGTTCGACATCCGTGCGGCCGCCCCGGCGCGTGGCCGCGGACGATGGTCCTGTTCCCTGGGTGAGTCCGACATGCCGCCGCCCATGGTGCGCTGTCCGGATCGCCGGGGATCGGCTAGCGGGCGGCGGGCTTGTAGGCGACGGCCTTTATTTCGATCAGCAAATGCGGGTGCGGCAACTGGTGCACCGCAACCGTGGTGCGCGCCGGACCGTCGGCGTCGAAGAACTCGCCGTAGACCTGATTGTATCCACCGAAGTCGTTCATGTTGACCAGGAAAGTGCTGATCTCGACGACGTCGGCAAGCGTGGCGCCGGCGGTGGCGAGGATGTCGCGGATGTTCTCGATTACGGCGCGGGTTTGCTCCCGGATGTCGAGCGTGGTGGTGCCCATGGCGTCGACTTCGGCCCCAGCGATGCGGTTGTCGGGCAGGCGCGAGCTGGTGCCGGAGACGTACAGGAAGTCGCCGGCGCGTTTGATGTGGGGATACTTGCCGCGGGGCGTGGCCTTGCCGGGGACAACGGTGGCGCTGGCGGTGGGCTGGTTCATCGTGCGGTCCTTGTGTATAGGTGTCAGAGCTTGATGCAGACGTTGGTGGGTTCGGTGTAGAAGTGCAGCGAGTGGCGACCGCCTTCGCGGCCGATGCCGGACAGGCCGCTGCCGCCGAACGGCGTGCGCAAGTCGCGCAGGAACCAGCAGTTGACCCACGCCAGGCCGACCTGCATGGCCTGGGCGACGCGGTGGCCGCGCGTGAGGTTCTGGGTCCAGACGGCGGCAGCGAGGCCGTAGCGGGTGTCGTTGGCCAGGCGGGTAGCTTCGTCCTCGGTGTCGAAGGGGGCGATGTGGCAGACGGGGCCGAAGACTTCTTCCTTGATGCAGCGGGCGTCTTCGGGCAGGCCGGTCCAGATGGTGGGCTGCACGTAGGCGCCTTCGTCGCGCGCGTCGCCGAAGACGGGGACGCCGCCGCCGGTGACGACGGTGGCGCCTTCCTCACGGGCGAGGGCGAAGTACGACAGCACTTTTTCGCGGTGCTCGCGCGAGACGAGCGGTCCCATCTCGGTGTCGGGGTCCAGCGGCCAGCCGATTCGCAGGGCGCGCGCGCGCTCGGCCAGCGCGGCGACGAAGCGGTCGTAGATCGGGCGCTCGACGTAGACGCGCTCGGTGCACAGGCAGACCTGCCCGCAGTTGGCGAAGACCGAACGCGTGACGCCGTCGACCGCCGCGTCGAAGTCGGCATCGGCGAAGACCAGCGCGGCATTCTTGCCCCCGAGTTCGAAGGACACGGGTTTCACGCCGGGCGCCACGGCGCGCATGATGGCGGCGCCGGTGGAGGATTCGCCGGTGAAGGTGATGCCGTCGATGTCGGGATGCGTGGTCATGAATTCGCCGGCCGAATTTGGGCCGAAGCCATGCGTCAGGTTCAGGACGCCGGGCGGCAGGCCGGCGTCGTGCGCGACTTCCGCCAGCAGGGTGGCGGTGGACGGCGTGACTTCGGACGGCTTCATGATGACCGTATTGCCAAAGGCCAGCGCGGGCGCGACTTTCCAGGTCAGCAGCAAGAGCGGCAGGTTCCAGGGCGAAATCACGCCGACCACGCCGAGCGGCTTGCGGTAGGCGTAGTTCAACGCCTGGCGGCCGTCGGGCGTGTCGGTCATGTAGCTTTCCATGTCCAGCGTGCGCGCCAGTTCCGCGAAGGTGCGGAAATTGGCCGCGCCGCGCGGGATGTCGATCTTGCCGGCCCAGCCGATGGGCTTGCCGGTGTCGCCGATCTCGGCCTGCAGGAAGTCGTCGAACCGGCGCTCGATGCCGTCTGCCAGCGCCAGCAGGTAATCGGTGCGCGCCGCCACGGGCAAGGCCGCCCAGGCGGGCAGGGCGCGCCGCGCCGCGATGACCGCGCGGTCGACTTGATCGCGGCTGGCTTCATGGACCTGCGCGATCAGTTGCCCATCCACCGGGCTATGTTTGTCAAAGGTGGACGCGCCGTCTTCGAAGCGGCCGTCCAGGTAGTTGCGCAGTTGGCGAGTCGGCATCGGCGTCGTTCCCGTGAAGTCAGTTAAGGCGGTTCAGATAAATACGTATACGTACTATATTGGCGGATATTAGGCAGTGGGCGAATCCAAGTCAATGCGCATTTGCGAGAACGGCTGCGCCTACAATCGCCAGGCACATTCCATGGACGCCAGATGACCGCCGCTTCCCGATCCGCCCGCCCGGCTTCCGCCCGGACCCTGAAGGAATTCGACCTGACGCACGTGGCGTCCCACCTGCTGCGCCGCGCCCATTTCCGGGCCGAGGCGCTGTTCACACAGGCGTTTCCGGACGAGGATCTGACCCCGCGCCAGAAGGCGTTGCTGGTCACGGTCTATCAGAATCCCGGCGCGACGCAGAACCGCATCGCCGAGTTGATCGCGCTGGACCGCAATTCCTTTGCGGAAATGATCGCGCGCATGACGAAGAAGGGGTACGTGCGCCGCACGCGGTCGGTGGAGGATGGACGCGCCTATGCGCTGGAAATCACGCCGGAAGGGGCGGCGCTGCTCGCCCGCATTTTGCCGCGAGACGCTGAGGTCGAGGCGCAGGTGCTGGCTCCAATCCCGGAGGAATTGCGGCCTGTGTTCCTTCAGTGCCTGCGTCTGATGGCAGGTTTGGAAAGCCCGCCCGCGCCTTGACGCTGCCGCCGCCGGTATTGAAGCGGTTCAGCTCTCGCTTTTGGGTACTGGCGCAGGCGGGGGCGTTTGAGCAGACGGTTGCGAAGGCCGTTCCACCTTTCCAAAGCGCAACGCAAATTGGCGCGTAAAAACGGCGCCAAAGAAGAAGATCTGCGCGGAATACCAGATCCACAGCAGCAACGCGATCAGCGAACCCGCCGCCCCGTAGGCGGACACCGCGGCGCCGCGGCTCAAATACAGCCCGATGCCCCACTTGCCCAGCAGGAACAGGGCGGCCGTCACGACGGCGCCCGGGATGACGTCCGGCCACGAGATCCTGGCGCTGGGCAGCAGCTTGAAGATCACGGCAAACAGCGCTGCCACCACGGAAAAGGAAAACAGGTTGGACGCCCACTCCGCCACAATCGAGAAGGTCGAGTTGGCCCATAGCGAGCCATAGATGCCCCGCGCAGCCGCCAAGCCTGCGTTCACGGTCAGGGACACCAGCAGGAACAGCGCCAGCACCAGCACCAGCCCGAACGACAGCAGGCGGCTTCGCACCAGGCCCTTTATGCCGCTTTTCTGATTGGCCCGCACTTCCCACAATTCATCCAGGCTGGCCTGCAATTCCGCAAAGGCGGTGGTGGCGCTGAAGATCAGCACGCCGATCGAGACCATGGCCGCTATCCAGCCGCTGCCGGATTCGTGTGCGCTCGCAAGTACCGTCTGGATCACCTCGGCGCCGCGCTCGCCGATCAAGTCGCGCAACTGCGCAAACAACTCGGACCGCACGGCCTCTTCGCCAAAGAACGCGCCCGCCACCGCGATCACCAGCAGCAGCATCGGGGCCAGCGAAAACACCATGTACAACGCCAGCGCGGCGCCCTTGCTGGAGGCGCGATGGCTCGACCATTGCTTGGCGGAGTCCATCAGCAAACCGCCGATCTGTGAGGGTCGCAGTACTTGCAGGACGGTTCTGGGCAGTCGCATGGGGCAATGTCTCGGTAGGGCGAGCCTTCATTGTAGGGACGCGTACAAGCCCCAGATACGGCCAGATTGTTGGCAAAAGTTTTCAAACGCCGGAAAATTTGCCGCTACTGAAACAACACGCAAAGTTTAGGGCGCCGTTGCCGGGCGCAAAAAAAGAAAAACCCCCGGGGCGAAGGTCCGGGGGTCTTTCGGATACTGCATTCCCCGGCCGAAGCCGGGGAGGCCTTGCAAGAACAGCGGGACTTAGAAGTCCATGCCGCCCATGCCGCCCATGCCGCCGGGCATGGCCGGAGCAGCGGGCTTGTCTTCAGCCAGTTCAACAACGGCGGCTTCGGCCGTCAGCAGCAGGCTGGCGACGGAGGCAGCGTTTTGCAGGGCGGTGCGGGTCACCTTGGTGGGATCCAGCACGCCTTGCTCGACCAGGTCGGTGTACTCGCCGGTCGCGGCGTTGTAGCCGTAGTTGCCCTTGCCGTTCAGCACGTTGCTGACCACGACGCTGGCTTCTTCGCCGGCGTTCGTGACGATGGTGCGCAGGGGCTCTTCCACAGCGCGCAGGATCAGCTTGATGCCGGCGTTCTGGTCAGGCGTGTCGCCCTTCAGGTCAGCGATGGCTTGCTTGGCGCGCAGCAGCGCAACGCCGCCGCCAGCCACAACGCCTTCTTCCACTGCAGCGCGGGTGGCGTGCAGGGCGTCTTCGACGCGAGCCTTCTTTTCCTTCATTTCGACTTCGGTGGCAGCGCCAACGCGAATCACGGCAACGCCGCCGGCCAGCTTGGCCACGCGTTCTTGCAGCTTTTCACGGTCGTAGTCGGACGTGGCTTCTTCGATCTGCACGCGCACTTGCTTGACGCGGGCTTCGATGGACTTGCTGTCGCCAGCGCCGTCGATGATCGTGGTGTTTTCCTTGCCCACTTCGATGCGCTTGGCTTGGCCCAGTTCAGCCAGACCGGCCTTTTCCAGCGACATGCCGGTTTCTTCGGAGATCACCGTGCCGCCCGTCAGGATGGCGATGTCTTCCAGCATGGCCTTGCGGCGGTCGCCGAAGCCCGGGGCCTTGACGGCGGTGGTCTTCAGGATGCCACGGATGTTGTTCACAACCAGCGTGGCCAGCGCTTCGCCTTCGACGTCTTCCGCGATGATCAGCAGGGGACGGCTCGACTTGGCAACTTGTTCCAGCACGGGCAGCAGGTCGCGGATGTTGCTGATCTTCTTGTCGAAGATCAGGACGAACGGGTCGTCCAGAACGGCAACTTGCTTGTCCGGGTTGTTGATGAAGTAGGGCGACAGGTAGCCGCGGTCGAATTGCATGCCTTCGACGACGTCCAGCTCGTTTTCCAGCGACTTGCCGTCTTCGACGGTGATGACGCCTTCCTTGCCGACCTTGTCCATCGCGTCAGCGATGATCTGGCCGATGGACGTGTCGCTGTTGGCCGAGATGGAACCGACTTGAGCGATTTCCTTGCTGGTCGTGACCGGCTTGGATTGCTTCTTCAGTTCGGCGACGGCGGCGGCGACAGCCTTGTCGATGCCGCGCTTCAGGTCGATCGGGTTGAAACCGGCGGCAACGTACTTCAGGCCTTCCTGAACGATGGCCTGGGCCAGCACGGTGGCGGTCGTGGTGCCGTCACCGGCGTTGTCGGAGGTCTTGGACGCGACGTCCTTGACGAGTTGGGCGCCGATGTTTTCGAACTTGTCCTTCAGTTCGATTTCCTTGGCGACGGACACGCCGTCCTTGGTCACGGTCGGGGCGCCGAACGAGCGCTCCAGCACGACGTTGCGACCCTTGGGGCCCAGGGTGGTCTTAACAGCGTTGGCGAGAACGTTCACGCCACGGACGATGCGCACGCGAGCGTCATCACCGAACAATACTTGCTTGGCAGCCATTTGTTAGCTTCCTTCGAAAATTCGTTTGAGGCGGGAGATTTACTGAACCACGGCGAGGATTTCGTCCTCGCGGATGACGAGCAGTTCTTCGCCATCAACCTTCACGGACTGGCCGGCGTACTTGCCGAACAGAACCTTGTCACCAGCCTTCAGGTCGACCGGCAGGATCTTGCCGTCTTCGGTCTTCTTGCCGGGGCCGACGGCCACGACTTCACCCTGGTCGGGCTTTTCAGCGGCGCTGTCGGGGATGACGATACCCGAGGCAGTCTTGCGCTCGTTTTCGAGGCGTTTGACGATCACGCGATCGCCCAGGGGACGCAAGGCCATGAGGAACTCCTGTTAACTAAATGAAAGGGGTGGTCGGTTTGCCCGGGAGGTGTTAGCACTCACCGGAGTCGAGTGCTAATTATAGGGATGATGTTCTGAGGTTCAAGGGGGGGCGGGGCGCTGTTACAT
>NZ_JCBANC010000110.1:0-7144 GCF_059760815.1 Achromobacter sp. 1012554356
GGCCCCGACGGCCGGCGCCCCCGACTCCCCCATCCTCGACGTGCGCAACCTGAAGGTGCGCCTGCCCGGCAGCGGCGATCGCAGATATGCCGTGGACGACGTGTCGTTCACCGTTCGTGCCCGCGAAATCGTCTGCATCGTGGGCGAATCCGGGTCCGGCAAGTCCGTGACGTCCAGCGCCATCATGGGCCTGTTGCCCAAAGGGACACTCACGCTGGAAAGCGGCCAGATTGCGCTATCGGGCCGCGATATCACGCACGCCGGACGGGACACGCTGCAGAAGCTGCGGGGCAACCGGATGGCAATGATCTTCCAGGAGCCGATGACGGCGCTCAATCCGCTCATGCGCGTCGGCGACCAGATTGCGGAGGTGTTCGAGTTCCACGCGAAGACGCTCGGGCGCGAGGCGGTGGCCAGCCGTGTCCTGGCCCTGCTGTCCGATGTGCGCCTGCCCCATCCCGAAAAGCTCCAGCATGCGTACCCCCACCAGTTGTCGGGCGGTCAGCGCCAACGCGTGATGATCGCGATGGCGCTGGCGATGGAGCCGGGCTTGATCATCGCGGACGAGCCGACCACGGCGCTGGACGTGACGTCGCAGGCGCAGGTCTTGCGGCTGCTCAACGACCTGCGGGGCCGCCACGACAATGGCGTCCTGTTCATCACCCACGACTTCGACGTCGTCGCGGAGATTGCCGACCGCGTCGTCGTGATGCAGGCGGGGCGTATCGTTGAGCAGGGCACTGCCGCCGATGTGCTTGAGCGCCCCCGCCACCCTTACACGCAGCGCCTGCTGGCAGCGCGTCCGCGCGGCGATTTCCGCGCCAAGCCGCTGGAACCGGCAGACACGCCGGCGCTGGAGGTCCGCGACCTGACCCTGCGCTTTGAAACCCGGTCCCTGTTCAAATCCCGGCGCCGCCGTGTCGATGCGCTGGGCGGCGTGTCGTTGCAGTTGGCGCGGGGCGAGACGCTGGGCATCGTCGGCGAGTCAGGCTCGGGAAAGACTACGCTGGGCCGCTGCCTGGCCCGCTTCGCCTCCCCGACGTCGGGAGAGATTTTCATCGATGGGCAACCGGTCGGCAGGCTGTCCGGACCGCAGGCGCGTGCTTACCGAAAACGCGTGCAGATGGTGTTTCAGGACCCCTTCCGCTCGTTCAACCCGCGCCGCAGAATCGGCCGCACGCTGGCGGAAGGCCCTCTGAACTTTGGGGCGCAACCCGCGCAGGTTCACGCCCGCATGATCGAGATGCTGGAGCTCGTCAGCATGGATCCCGGCGCGCTGGACCGGTTTCCGCACGAGTTCTCGGGCGGACAGCGCCAACGCCTGTCAATCGCCCGCGCGCTGATGATGGAGCCGGAAATCCTGATTGCCGACGAAGCGGTCTCCGCGCTGGACGTTTCGGTGCAGGCGCAGATCCTGGACCTGCTGGAATCCATCCGGGAACGGCTGGGCGTGAGCATTGTTTTCATTACGCACGACCTGCGCGTCGCCGCACGCCTGTGCCATCGCATCGCCGTCATGCAGCGTGGGTGCGTGGTGGAAATCGGCGCGGCACGGGATGTGTTCCTGCAGCCATCCAGCGACTACACCCGGGAACTGATCGCTTCCATTCCGGGCCACGCCCCAACGGCGGGAAGCCCAGGAAAGGCGCTGTTCGAATCCGACGCGGGCGCCGCCCGCTCGCCTGCCCTTTCAGGACTGTGCGGCGATGCCGGCTTCTGATGAGGGGTCCACCGCACGCAGCAGCCGGCCCAGGTGGCCGCTGCTGGAAAACCCCAATTCGGCGCTGACTCTCGCCGCCGGCTCGCCCATGGCAAGCCGCTGGCGCGCGGCCTGCGCCAGGACCATGCGGCGCAAGGAAATGGGAGACTGGCCATAGGCTTCCATGCAGGCGCGCTGCAGCGTGCGGGTGGTGGCGCCGAGCACGCTGGCCGAATCGGCGATCGCCGGCAACGGCTGCCCCGCTTCCAGCCGCTCGCGCAAGAGCTCCAACCATTGCCGCGCCAATGGCAGCGGCGCCTGCGGCGTCAGAACCTGGCCGTGAATCCGGTGCGTCGCATCCAGTTGGGTGATCAACGCCTCCACCAGCATCGGCAGCGCCGACGCCGACAACGCCGGCTTCCAGAGTGCGTCCAGCATGGCCTGCGCCGCGCCATCCAGCTGCAGCACGCCCCCCGCCCGGCAGGCCCGTAGCAATTCCGGCGCCAGATAGAGCTCGCCATGCTGTTGCGAAATGCTTTCGGCGCGCGTGCTGTGTTCGACATGGGACGGCAGCAACAACGCCTGGCCTCGGACCAGCCGGCAGCGGCGGCGCGCGCCCGCCTCGTCCCGCCAGGCGCTGTCCAGCGCGCCGGCCCGGGGCCAAAGCAGCATGGCGCAGTCGTGTTCGTGCCAATGGAAGGCGTAGCGCGGCTGCCGGCTGGCAGCCAGGGCGAAACCTGTCTGGGCGATGAGGTCCTGTTTGGAGGAAAGCGGGACGGAACGCGACATGAGGGAGTGCGGGCGTGTGGTGCGCCGGGGGATGCCCGGCAGCGGCAAGATTGGGCGTTGGGCCAGTATCGGCGCGCGGCCGCTTTCATGCAAGCCCGGCGCGGGCGCGTGGTTTCCCTTGTCGCGCTTGGGATCGGCTACTGTCGCGTCGCGGTTCGCCGCCGGCACGCCTGCTTCTTACGATCTGGGTCATTCGACAAACACACAAGGGGAAATCCATGAATCGCACACTTCCGTCGGCGTTGCTCTGCGCCGCCCTGCTTGCCCTGCCGCTTGCCAGCGCTTTGGCCGAACCCGCCTGGCCGGACAAGCCGATCACCCTGATCGTGCCCTTCCCGGCCGGCGGCGGCACGGATCTGGTGGTGCGGACGTTGCAGCCTGCGCTGACGCGCGAACTGAAGCAGACCGTGATCATCCAGAATGCGGGCGGCGCGGGCGGAACCGTGGGCTCGGGCCAGGCCGCGCGCGCCAAGCCGGACGGCTACACCGCGCTGGCCGTCACGACCAGCACCACCGCGCTCGCCGCCCACCTGTACAAAAACCTGCCATACAAGCCGGCCCAGGATTTCGATTACATCGGCTTCATCGGGACGTCGCCCTATGTGCTGGCGGTGCAGCCCGCCCTGAAGGCAGCCACGCTTGCCGAACTGGTCGGCGCGCTGAAAGCGCGCCACGTCGGCACGTATGCCTCGGTGGGCGCCGGCACGGTGTCGCACCTGCTGGGCGAGATGTTCAAGAAAGACGAGAAACTGGATCTGACGCACGTTCCCTACCGTGGCGCGGCGCCCGCCTACACGGATCTGATCGGCGGTCAGGTCGACATCATGTTCGACAACCCCGTGGGCCTGGCGCCCTTCGTGCAGAGCGGCAAGCTGATCGCGGTGGCGACCACCAGCGCCACCCCCATCCTGCCCAACGTCCCCACCTTCGCGGCGCAGGGCATGCCGGCCTACACGCAATCGCTCTGGTATGGCCTGGCCTTCCCCAAGGGCACGCCGCCGGCCATCGTGGAAAAGATGAACCTTGCCCTGAACACGGTGCTGCGGGACCCGGCCATTGCCGCCGACCTGGCGGCCAAGGGCGTGGACGTCAAACCCGGCACGGCCGACTCGCTGACTCAAACCGTCTCACACGACCTCACCTTCTGGGGCAACCTCATCACCAAGACCGGAGTCCAGTTTGACTGACCTTCACCCCTCCCCCCTTCCCGCCCAGCCTCCCGCCGGTCAGGCGGCCCTGCTGCGCGTGTTCGTCGATTCGACCCAGCCCCTGCAAGGCGGAAACCCGGTGCCGTTGGTGCTTGACGCGCGCGGCATGTCGGCCGCCGACATGCAAGCCCTGGCCGCCCATCACGGCCACGAATCGTCCTTCGTGGTGCCGGCCGACCGCGATGACCACCTGTGCCAACTGCGATTTTTCGTGCCCGGCCACGAAATGGAGATGTGCGGCCACGCAACGGTGGGCACGCTCTGGGCCCTGCGGCAGTGGGAACGCTGGAGCACGCCGCGCGCACGCGTTCAGACCTTGAGCGGCAGCGTGGACATCGAGTGGGACAACGCCGGCAATCGCGCCTGGGTGTCGCAACCTGCCGTTGTCACCTCAGCGCTCACGCCAGCGCAATGCCGCGCGATCGCCGCCGTGCTGCGCATCGACCCCGAATTGCCCGGCCTGCACATGATCAATGCCAGCACCAGCCGCGTAAAGACGTTGGTGCGGATGCCGACCGTGGCCGACCTGGATGCCTTGGCGCCGGACTTCGATGCGATGCGGGACATCTGCGAAGCGATCGGCTCGACCGGCCTCTATCCCTATGCGCTGAGCGAGGACAGCGCCAGCGCGCGGCAATTTCCCAAGGCGTCCGGCTACCCCGAGGATGCCGCCACCGGCATTGCCGCCGCGGCCTTGTGGGGCTACCTGAACGAGACAGGCAGCGTGCCGGCGGACCGGGTATACACGGTCCGCCAGGGCGTGGCCATGGGCTCGCCGTCGGCAATCCAGTTGCGCCGGCGCGCAGACGCCCCCGGATGTTGGTTGAGCGGCGAAACGCAATGGATGCGGTAACCCGCCTCTGTACGGCCGAGTCGCGGCTGACCGCGGCCGGCTGGCGCCTGCCCGCCGCGCCCGTTCCGCGCGGCGCCTATGCGCCCTACCACCTGGCAGCCCTGGGCGGCGCAACCCTGGTCTGCGTCAGCGGCCAGGCCAGCCGGCGGGACGGCACACCCATCGTCGGAATATGCGGGCATGGCGCCGATCTGGACGCGGCTCGCGCGGCGTGCGCGCAGGCTGCACTGAGCGCGCTGAGCGCCCTGCGCCAAGCCTGCGGCGGCGATTTGGACCGCGTGCGCGCCGTCCTGCAGTTGCGCGGCTATCTGCGCAGCGAGGCGGAATTCGAAGACCACAGCGCGGTGCTGGACGGTGCATCACAAGTGCTGCAGACCGCATTCCCGCACATGCCGCGTCCGGCGCGCAGCGCGGTGGGCGTGACCAGCCTGCCAGGCCGCAGCTGGGCCGAAATCGAAATCAGCGCGCTGCTGGACGACCGCAGCTGACCCCGCCAACCCGCCCGCGCGGCCGGGCGGGTTGGCGGGCGGCACTGATACGACGATAACGGTATGACTGAACCGCCGCTTCGGCGGCCAGGCTCAATGCCCCGTCGAGTCGCCCTGACGGCTGGCTTCGAACAGGAACCACGTGCGCCGCTCGGTCTCGTCGATCCAGTTTTCAATGAGGCTGGAACTGGCGATATCGCGATGCTCGTCGGTGACGTTGTGGGCTTCACGCAGCGACGCGGCCAGCACCTTGTTGTCTTCGCGCAGTTCGGCCAGCATGTCCAGCGGCTGCACGTAGTCGGCGTCGTTGTCGGCAATGCGCTGCGACCGCGAGATATGCCCGATGGACCGCAGCGTGGTGCCGCCAATCTTGCGGATGCGTTCGGCGATGGGATCCGTCATGGCGAACAGCTGATCGCCCTGCTCGTCCAGCAGCAGGTGATAGTCCCGAAAGTGGGGACCGCTGACGTGCCAATGAAAATTCTTGGTCTTCAGATACAGCGCAAATACGTCGGCCAGTATCTGGTTCAGCGCCGCGGAGATGTCGCGGGTGGCGTCAGCGGCGAGGTCGGTGGGCGTCGCCAGCGGCGCCTTGCGGCGGTCCTTCAGCGCCTTGGTGGTCTTCTCATTCAGTTTCTTGGCCATGAATCGCAGCTCCTGGATATGAATCGGAAAACACGATCGCGGCGCGCTTGCAACTGGCCGCGAGGCTCAGCGTAAATCTCCGGCTGCGCTTTGCCAATGCCCGGCGCGACGAAGGAGTATGCTACGCCGCTTCGCATCTCCCAGTTTCCTTCACCACCATGCGCGGCAATCCCGACGCCAGGCAAGGCGCCATCGCGTTGCACGGGTTCTATTTCCTGTACTACGGCTTGCAGGGCGTAAGCATCCCGTTCTTGCCCTTGTGGTTCGCCAGCCGGGGACTGGACCCGGCGCTGATCGGGCTGATCGTCGCCACCTCATTCCTGCCAAAGATCGTGTCGACGCCGATCGTGGCCCACGTGGCGGACCAGACGGGCCGCGCCCATGCGCTGATCGCTTCGGCGCTGGCCGCATCGCTGGCGCTTTTCGTGTGCTATCCGTTCAGCCAGACTTCAGCTTGGCTGCTGGCGATCACGTTGCTGCTGAACGCGGTGTTTCCCGCCGTGCTGCCGCTGATGGACCGCATGGCTATTGCAAGCGGGCGTGGACAAGGCAACTCCTACACGGTGATGCGCGCGTGCGGGTCGCTGGGATTTGCCATGGTGACCGTGGCGGGCGGCTATCTGATCAAGACGTTCGACACGGACTGGGTGATGTGGCTGTCGATCCTGCTGATCGTCGCGTGCCTGGCGTGCGTGCGCCTGTTGCCTCGGGCGGCACGGCCTGCGGCCAACGACACTCCGGTCGACCGCACGCGCCTGCCCATGCGCGACGTCCTGCGGGACCGCCCGCTGCTGTTGTGCATCGCCGCGGCTTCGCTGGTGCAGGCGAGCAACGGCTTTCTGTATTCCTATTCGACGCTGCACTGGACCGCGAACGGGTTGTCGACGGCGATGATTTCGCTGCTGTGGGTGGTGGGTGTGGCGAGCGAGGTTTTGTTCTTTTTTCTGGCGCCTCGCATTTTGGCGCGCACGGGCGCGCAGTGGCTGATTCTTGCCTCGGCCGTCATGACTGCGATCCGCTGGACGGGATTGTCTGCCACCACGGATCCTGCGTTTATCGCTGGCCTGCAATTGCTGCAATGCTTCACCCTGGCCGGCAACAACGCCGCGATCATGTGGTACATCACCCGCCATGTCCCGGCAGCCTGCAAAACGTCCGCGATTGCGTTGTACGCGTTGCTGTCGGGCGGCGTGTTCATGTTCGCCAGCATTCAGATTGGCGGCGCGATGTATCGGAGCTATGCGCCGGGTGGCTTTCTGGTGATGGCGATTTGCGCGGCTTGTGCGGTGCCGTTGGTGGGGTATGCGGAGAAGATTCGGCGGCGGGGGACGGTGTGATTGTGGTTGGCGGTTGCTAAGCATGGTTGGCGGTTGCTAAGCATGGTTGGCGGTTGCTGGGTATCGTCGGCGTTGCTGGGCATGGTTGGCGTTCTTTAGACGCCCGGCGCGGCGTGGGCCTGGGG
>NZ_JCBANC010000111.1:0-5736 GCF_059760815.1 Achromobacter sp. 1012554356
CGATCGGCCTGGCCGACGCGGGGGCGCGGGTGGTGGTGAACCACCGGGCGGGCGGGGACTCGCAGGCCCGGGGCGCGGCGGTGGTCGAAACGATCCAGCGCAGCGGCGGCACGGCGGTCGCAGCCGCGGCTGACATCAGCCGGGAAGCCGACGTCGACCATCTGTTCGAGCAGGCCGTGCAGCACTTCGGCCGGGTGGACATCCTGGTCAACAACGCGGGCGTCGAGCACCCGTCGCCCATCGCCGACATGACCCTTGCCGATTGGCAGCGGGTCATCGACGTGAACCTGACCGGCCATTTCCTGTGCGCGCGGGCGGCCGCCCGGGCTTTCAAGTCGCAACCCCCGGGCCCGGACCGCCAGAACCGTTCCGTGGGCAACATCCTCTTCATCAGCTCGGTGCACGAAGTCATCCCGTGGGCGTTCCAGGTGAACTACGCGGCGTCCAAGGGCGGAATTTCGCTGCTGATGAAATCGCTGGCGCAGGAGCTGGCGCCCGACCGCATCCGCGTCAATTCCATCGCGCCCGGCGCCATCCGCACCGCGATCAACCAGCCGGCGTGGGACACGCCGCAGGCGCTGGCCAAGCTGCTGGAACTCATCCCGTACGGCCGGATCGGCGAGCCCGAGGACATCGCCCAGGCGGCCGTGTGGCTGGCAAGCGATGCATCCGACTACGTCACCGGCACCACGCTCTTCGTGGACGGCGGCATGACGCTTTACCCCGAATTCCGCGGCGCGGGCTGAGGCCGGCATGTCCAAACCCCTGGAAGACTACGGACTCATCGGCAACATGCTGTCCGCCGCGCTGGTGGCGCGCGACGGCTCGATCGACTGGCTGTGCCTGCCGCATTTCGATTCGCCCGCATGCTTTGCCGCCTTGCTGGGCGACCAGCGTCACGGGCGCTGGCTGATCGCGCCGCACGGCAAGATCAAGGCTACGTCGCGCCGCTACGTGCCCGATACGGCGGTGCTGGAGACCCGCTTCGAGACCCGCACGGGGTCGGTGCTGGTGTACGACTTCATGCCGCTCAGCGATGACGACGAGCGCGTGGACGTGGTGCGCATCGTGCGCGGCGAGTCCGGCCACGTGCAGATGGACATGGAGCTCATCCTGCGCTTCAACTACGGCCAGAGCGTGCCGTGGGTGCGCCGGCGCGATTACGGACTGAACGCCATTGCGGGCCCGGACGCGGTCGAGCTGCATACGCCCATCGAGCTCGAAGGTCACGACATGAAGACCACGGCGCGGTTTTCGCTGCATCCGGGCCGCGTCGTGCCGTTCACGCTGTCCTATCACCGCTCGCACCGCACGCCCCGGTTCGTGCCGGACCGCGTCGAAAGCATGGACCGCACCGTCTCGTGGTGGCAGGAATGGGCCAAGCGCTGCCATTGGGATGGGCCGGGCGACGGCCGCCGCGATGCGGTGGTGCGCTCGCTGATCACGCTGAAACTGCTGACCTTCCAGCCCACCGGCGGGATCATTGCCGCGCCGACAACATCGCTGCCCGAAGCGCTGGGCGGCAGCCGCAATTGGGACTACCGCCATTGCTGGCTGCGCGACTCGGCGCTGACGCTGTACGCCTTGCTCAACGCCGGCTATCGCGAAGAGGCCGAGGCGTGGCGCCAATGGCTGCTGCGCGCGGTGGCCGGTCACCCCGATCAGTTGCAGATCATGTATGGCATTGCCGGCGATCGCTGGCTGCCCGAGCTGGAGATTCCCTGGCTGCCCGGCTACGAGGACAGCCAGCCGGTGCGCCGGGGCAATGGCGCGGCGGGACAAAGCCAGCTCGACATCTACGGCGAACTCATCGATACGCTCTACGCCGCGCGCGTCGCGGACCTGGCGCCGCTGGCCGAAGCCTGGCGCTTGCAGAACGTGCTGCTCAAGCCGCTGGAGCAGCGCTGGCGTGAACTGGACCACGGCATCTGGGAGGTCCGGGGCGAACGGCGCGCCTTCACGCATTCGCGGGTGATGTGCTGGGTGGCGTTCGACCGGGCGGTCAAGGCGTGCGAACGCTGGGGCTTGAAGGGTCCGGTGGATGCCTGGCGCCGGCTGCGCGAACGCATCCATAAGGACATCTGCGAGCACGGCTACGACCGCACCCGCGGCTGCTTCGTGCAGAGTTACGGATCGACGGCGCTGGACGCGAGCCTGCTGCTGATTCCGCAGGTGGGCTTTCTGCCGGCAAGCGACCCCCGCGTGGCGGGCACCGTGCACGCGATCGAACGCGAACTCATGCACGGCGGCCTGCTGCGCCGCTATTCGGTCGAGGACACCGACGACGGCCTTGAGGGCGAGGAGGGCGTCTTCCTGGCCTGCAGTTTCTGGCTGGCGGACGCCTACGTGATGCAGGGCCGGCTGGGCGATGCGGAGCGGCTTTTCGACCGCCTGCTGTCCCTGCGCAATGACCTGGGGCTGCTGGGGGAAGAGTACGACGTTGTGCGGCGCCGGCTGGTCGGCAACTTCCCGCAGGGCTTCTCGCATATCGGCCTGGTCAACACGGCCTATAACCTGAGCCGCGCCATGGGGCCGGCGCAGCAGCGCGCCGAGCAGGACGCGCCACGGGCGTAGCGGGACGCGCCCCGGCCGGGGGGCGCGGGTGTATTCTCGCAATCACACGGCGCCGCCCGCCCGGCGCCGGTCATGCACATCACATGAAACGCGCGCCGCGGCTCGCCCGCCGGTGCGCCGCACCAGGAGAGGCAACCATGCTTTTGACCGACGAACAGCAAAGCGTCCAGGAGATGGCGCGCCGGTTTGCGCAGGAGCGCCTGGCGCCCAACGCCGAACGCTGGGATCGCGAACACCACTATCCCGCCGACGCCATCGCCGAGATGGCGCAGCTCGGCTTCTTCGGCATGCTGGTGCCGGAGGCCTGGGACGGCAACGACAGCGGCTATATCTCGTACGCGGTGGCGCTGGAAGAAATCGCCGCGGGCAGCGGCGCCTGCTCCACCATCATGAGCGTGCACAACTCTGTGGGCTGCATGCCCATCCTGAAGTTCGGCAACGACGACCAGAAGGCGCAGTTCCTGCGTCCGCTGGCGCGCGGCGAGCATATCGGCGCATTCGCGCTGACCGAACCGCAGGCCGGCTCCGACGCCAGCAGCCTGCACACGCGCGCGCGGCGCGACGGCGACGTCTACATCCTCAATGGCGCCAAGCAGTTCATCACGTCCGGCCGTAACGGACAGACGGTCATCGTGTTCGCGGTCACCGACCCCGACGCAGGCAAGCGCGGCATCTCGGCGTTCATCGTCCCCACCGACACGCCGGGGTACAAGGTGCTGCGCGTGGAAGACAAGCTCGGCCAGCACGCGTCCGACACCTGCCAGATTGCGTTCGAGGACATGCGCATTCCGGCCGCCTGGCGGCTGGGCGAAGAGGGCGAGGGCTACAAGATCGCCTTGTCCAATCTGGAAGGTGGGCGCATCGGCATCGCGTCGCAGTCGGTGGGCATGGCGCGGGCGGCCTTCGAATGCGCGCGGGACTACGCCCGCGACCGCCAAGCCTTCGGCAAAGCGATCATCGAACACCAGGCCGTGTCGTTCCGGCTGGCGGACATGGCGACGCAGATCCACGCCGCCCGCCAGATGGTGCTGCACGCCGCGGCCTTGCGCGAAGCCGGCCGGCCCGCGCTGACCGAGGCGTCCATGGCCAAGCTGTTTGCGTCCGAGATGGCCGAAAAGGTCTGTTCGGCGGCGATCCAGACGCTGGGCGGCTACGGCTACCTGAAGGACTTTCCGGTCGAGCGCATCTACCGGGACGTGCGCGTCTGCCAGATCTACGAAGGCACCAGCGACATCCAGCGCCTGGTGATCGCCCGCAATCTGTAGCCGGGTCGCGCAGCGGCTCGCTATTTGCGGGCCGCTGCGGCCGCGCGGCGCACGCCGGCCCGGCGGCGTGCCCACACGGTGTAGACGACGAGGTTCCCCACGATCAGCAACGCCGCCAGCAGCATTTGCGTGGTCCGGGTGATGCCCTCGGGATAGATGATGCCCAGCACGTAGTGCTCGATGAAGCCGCCCGCGTAGCCTTCTTGCCCCGCGCGTTCGCGCAATGACACTTCAAGCGGCGTCAGCGGACAGATCCAGCCCATGCCGATCACCATCGCCCCCCACGCCAACGCCGGCAGATGCCAGAACGCCATGCGCGGTTTCCACAGCGTCAGCAGGCCGCCAAACACCACGAACGCGACAAACAGGCCATGTACGACCAGCACGAGGTCGGCAAGGATGCGATAGGTCATCTTTGAAATTCGTCAATAGCAGGGTCGCCGCAAATCGGCGGGAGGTGCATTAAAGCGCATGCGTGCATGCGGCGTGCGTGGCATTGGCAACAAGGCAAGACGCCTGATGACCGAATAGAATGCGGGCGTGTTCAATCCAAGATACTTCCGGAACCCACGCCATGCACGCTTCGATCATCGCCGCCATCCAGGACGCAGAGGAACGGCTGCGCCAGGCCATGCTGTCCTCGGACATCGCCGCGCTGGAAGCGCTGCTGGATCCGGACCTGCTGTTCGTCAATCACATGGGCTGGACGGTCACGCGGGAGGATGACCTGGATGCGCACCGCGGCGGGCTGCTGAAAATCCACGCGCTGGACCTGTCCGAACAGTGCATCCTGCCGCGCGCCGATTGCGCGGTAGTGTCGGTGCTGGCCCGCATCGCGGGCAGCTACAACGGCGTGCCGGCCAACGGCACGTTCCGCTTCATGCGAACCTGGACGCCCGATGCGGCGTCGGGTTCCGCGTCCGGCGCGTGGCGCGTCATCGCGGCCAGTTCGGTGATGGTGGTCTAAAACGGCCCGGCGGGCTTCAGACTTTCAAGTCGCGCAGCAGCTTGGTCAGTTCCGGGGCGGTCATCAGGGAGACGCCCTGCGCCTTGGCATATTGCAAGGCGTTGTCGGACACGTCGCCCAGCGCGATATAGATGGCTTCTCGGGCGCCGCGCTTCTCGCGCGCGGTCTGCAGTTCGCGCAACGGTTCCACGCCGTGTCTTGCCGCCTTCCAGCGCTTGGCGCTGACGATAGCCACGTGGCCGTCCTTGCTTAGCGCGAAATCGGCGCCGGGCGTCTGCAGGCGCTCGACCTCACAGCCATCGCGCCGGAAACCGGCTTCGACGGTCTTTGAGAAGTCCGCCCACGACATGGCGGCAACGGTTTCGGCCACCGCCTGCACACGGGCGCCGGACGGGGCGCGCAACTGCTTGTAGGCCGCCATGATGGAAATCACGGCGAATGGCACCGCGGCAAAGACACCCATTGCGGCATACTCCAGCGGCAGCGCGGCAAAGCCGCCGGCGCTGAGCAGCACGGCCACGCCGGCGCTCATCCACCAGGGCGAGCGCAGCAGCACGGCGAAGATGGAGTTCTGGGACATCTTGAATTTCATGGCAGCTCGCGGCGTGGGGGAATCAACAGGAAATCAGGCGCTCTCGCCGTCGTCGTCGGGGGCGCCGGCAAAGGCGCGAACCACGATGCGCACGCCGCCGCAGGTCACGATCTGGCCATCGCGGATCTTGGCCGTCTTGCGCGTTTCCACCACGCCGCCGACGCGGACCTGACCGTCGGCCACCAGCATCTTGCCGGCGCCGCCGCTGTCCACGACGCCGGTCGCTTTCAGCAGCTGGTTGATTTCAATGTAGGGGCTGCCTTCGGCAAGCGTGAATTCGATGATGGACATGAGGCGTGGGTCAGGGATTCGGGGTCAGGCGGGGCCGTTGCCGGGGG
>NZ_JCBANC010000112.1:0-5639 GCF_059760815.1 Achromobacter sp. 1012554356
CCCCGCGACCAGCTTGCCTGGAACGCCGCCATCACGGCCTTCTGGCTGCTGGTCGCGCTGGGCGTGGGCGGGACGCTGCTGCGCCAGGCCGTCTTCCAGAACATCATCACCTTCACGCTGAAGATGATGAACGGCATCGCCTCCAATGCCTTCTACCGCGTGCAGCGGTTTTCCACCGACTGGCACGCCAACAGCTTCGCCGGCTCGACGGTGCGCAAGATCACGCGCGGCATGTGGGCGGTGGACCTCTTGAACGACACGCTTGTGGTGGCGCTGCTGCCGTCGGTGGTCATGCTGGTGGGCGCGACCGCGTTGCTGGGCGCGCATTGGCCACTGATGGGGCTGGTCGTGGGCCTCGGCTCGGTGCTCTACATCGCCGTCACCGCGACGTTGTCGCTGGCGTACGTGGCGCCTGCGGCACGGCTGGGCAATGCCTGGGACACGCGCATGGGCGGTGCGCTGGCCGATGCCGTCAGCTGCAACGCGGTGGTCAAGGCCTTTGGCGCGGAAACGCGTGAAGAGGCACGCCTTGACCGCGTCATCGACAAGTGGCGACGGCGCACGCGCCGCACCTGGATCCGTGCCACATTCAACGGCGGCATCCAGGGCGCGATGCTGGTCGCCATGCAGGCCTCGATCCTGGGCGCGTCGCTGCTGCTGTGGTCGCGCAATCAGGCCAGCGTGGGCGACATCACCTTCACGCTGACCATGTTCTTTGTCCTGCAGGGCTATCTGCGCGACGTGGGCATGCACATCCGCAACCTGCAGCGCTCGGTCAACGACATGGAAGAACTGGTGTCGCTGGAAAAGCAGCCGCTGGGGGTTGAGGACCGGCCGGGCGCGGGCGACATCGCGGTGACCGCGGGCGAGATCCGCTTCGAGGACGTGACGTTCCGCTATGGCGCGCACAATGTCGCGCTGTACGACCGGTTCTCGGTGCGCATCGCGCCGGGCGAACGGGTGGGCCTGGTCGGCCACTCGGGATCGGGCAAGACGACGTTCATCAAGCTGATCCAGCGCCTGTATGACGTGAACGGTGGCCGCATCACCATCGACGGGCAGGACATCGCCCAGGTGAAACAGGCGTCGCTGCGCGGCCAGATCGCGATCGTGCAGCAGGAGCCTGTGCTGTTTCACCGCACGCTGGCGGAAAACATCGCCTATGCCCGCCCGGGCGCATCGCAGGCGGACATCGAGCAGGCGGCCCGGCTGGCCAGCGCGCACGACTTCATCATGGCGCTGCCCAAGGGATACGAGACGCTGGTCGGTGAACGCGGCGTGAAGCTGTCGGGCGGCGAACGCCAGCGCGTGGCGATTGCGCGGGCGTTCCTGGCCGACGCGCCGATCCTGATCCTGGACGAAGCCACGTCCAGCCTGGACAGCGAAAGCGAGGTCCTGATCCAGCGCGCGATGGACCGCCTGATGGAAGGCCGCACGACGCTGGTCGTGGCGCACCGTCTGTCGACGGTCCGCGCCCTGGACCGCCTGCTGGTGATGGACCATGGCCGCGTCATCGAGGAAGGCAGCCACGACGCGCTGATCCGCCTGAAGGGGGGCCTGTACCGGCGGCTCTTCGAGCGCCAGGCGCTGGAACTGACCAAGGGCCTGGATCCGGCGGAACTGCTGGAAGACGGCGCCGTCCCGCCGCCCGCCAAGACCGACGAAGTCGACACAGCTTCGTTCGCCTTCGGCAAGTAACGCTGGCGCGGTGCGAAGCAACAAGGCCCGGCGCAAGTGCGCGCCGGGCCTTTCTTGTTGGCGGTTCGCCGCATTGGACCGGTGTCTGACACCCTCTGAGATGCGGCCGCAAACTGCCGATCACTTCCTCAGGGTGTCAGACACCTTAAAAATCACGGGTGTCTGACACCTCATTGGGTCCTACAGAACCAACGTCAGGACGTCAGTCACCCGGCAAGTTGCTCCAGTCCCGGTGTCTGACACCCTCTGAGATGCAGCCGCAAACTGCCGATCACTTCCCCAGGGTGTCAGACACCTCAAAAATCACGGGTGTCTGACACCTCATTGGGTCCTACAGAACCAACGTCAGGGCGTCAGTCACCCAGCAAGTTGCTCCGGTACCGGTGTCTGACACCCTCTGAGATGCGGCCGCAAACTGCCGATCACTTCCTCAGGGTGTCAGACACCTCAAAAATCACGGGTGTCTGACACCTCATTGGGTCCTACAGAACCAACGTCAGGGTGTCAGCCACCCAGCAAGTTGCTCCGGTCCAGGTGTCTGACACCCTCTGAGATGCAGCCGCAAACTGCCGATCACTTCCTCAGGGTGTCAGACACCTCAAAAATCACGGGTGTCTGACACCTGGCAAGTTGCCGCGCCGGTCAGCCCGGGCGGTTGGCGAATGTCAGGCGCAGGCCGAAGCCGATCAGCGCGGTGCCGAAGACCAGGCCCTGAATCTTCTGCGCACGCGGGCTTGCCGACATCCAGCGGCCTACCGCGCCGCCCGCCAGCGCGCACAGCACGTCGAACGTCAGGCCCAAACCGACGAGGATGACGCCCAGCACGGCGAACTGCTGGCCGATCGGGCCGCGCTCGGGGGACACGAACTGCGGCAGGAGCACCGAGCAGAACAGCAGCGCCTTGGGGTTGAGCACGTTGGTGAGCACCCCGCTCATCAGCGCGGGCCCCCAGCCCGCATGCCGCGGCGCGACCTCGCCGTTCAAGGGCGGAATCGCCAGCGGCGCGCGCAGCAGACGGATCCCCAGCCACACCAGATAGCAACCGCCCACCGTGCGCGCCGCGTCGAACGCCCACGGGTGGGTCTTGAACAAGGCTGCCAGACCCAGCGCAGCCAGCGTCACGTGCGCCGCACGTGCGATCGCCAAGCCCGCCGCCACCGCCAGCGCCTGCCCGCGGCCGCGCAGCAGACCGGTTTCCAACAGCAGGATCATGTCTGGCCCGGGCACCACGTACACGATCAGCAGGGCCCCGAGAAACAACGCCATATCGGCCATGACCGCGCTCCACCACAAGTTTTCAATGGCGAGATTCTAGAAAAAAGGGGCTGGCATGTGCTTGCCATTCTTGCCAACTTGGATACCATTTCTGGCACAACACGCCAATCAAAACTCGAATTCCATACATTCATGCCAAAACGCCAACTTGACGCCTACGACCGCCGCATTCTGGAGGCATTGCAGAAGAACGGCCGGCTCACCAACGTGGAGCTCGCGGAACAGATCGGTCTGTCTCCGTCGCCCTGCCTGCGCCGTGTGCGGATGATGGAGGAAGCCGGCGTCATCCAGGGCTACGAAGCGCGCCTCGATCCGCACGAGGTCGGATTGGGTTTGACGGTGTTCGTGGGCGTGAAGGTCGAGCGCCACCACGAACGGGACGCCGAGATGTTCCGCAACGAGGTCAGCGCGCTACCGGAGGTGATCGCCGCGCACCTCGTGTCCGGCGAATCCGACTTTCTGTTGCAGGTCGTGGTGCCCGATCTGCGCGGGTATGAGCATTTCCTGCTGCATACCCTGCTGAAACTGCCGGGCGTCAAAGATATCCGCAGCAACTTCGCGATCCAGACGGTTAAGCCGCAAAGTCCCCTGCCGCTGGATCACCTGGGCCGATAAGGCTCGTCACCTCACGGCATGGCCGCCGCCGCCCGGTCCACCAAAGCGCTGCGCCGCTCGAAACGCGCCTGCGACATCGCCAGATAGCGCTCCACAATGGCCGGCTCGGACGTCTTGGGCGTGCCGCCCGGAAACGGCGGCTTCGGATCGTATTCGATCTGCAACTGGATCAGCTTGGCGACGTCCTCGCCGCATAGCGACGCCACCACCTTCAACCCCATGTCGATTCCCGACGTCACGCCGCCGGCCGTGAACACATTGCCGTCCACGCACAGGCGCTCGTCGCTCGGCGTGGCCCCGAAGCGGGCCAACAGTTCGCGCGCGCGCCAGTGGCTGGACGCCCGCTTGCCCCGCAGCAGCCCGGCCGCGCCTAGCAGCAGCGAGCCCGTGCAGATACCGAACAGGTACTTGGCGCCCTGCCCCTGCCGGCGCGTGAAGTCCACCCACGCCGGATCGACGATGGCATCGTCCGTACCCGGGCCGCCCGGCACGACCAGCAGGTCGCAAGGCAGCGCCGAGTCGATCGTCTGCGTGGGCACGAAGCGCAGCCCCCGGTCGCACCGCACCGGCTCCATCGTTTTTGCGACAAAATCCACGGTGAAGCCCGGCGCGTTCGCCAGCACCTCGTACGGCCCAGTCATATCGAGCTGGGTCAGCCCTTCGAACAAGACGATATTTACTTGCATGACGTTGCTCCCATGAAAACGCCAGAGCCCAGCATAGGCGAACGCGCGCCGCGCGGTGCGCCAGAAAGCGCGCCAATCGCGCCACAACGCGTGATGTTCGTGCTATATGACGGTTTCCAGCCGCTGGACCTGGCCGGTCCGTGGCAGGCCTTCAGCTCGGCCAACGAAGAAGCAGGCCGCCAGCTGTATGTCTTGAACACGATCGCGGCATCGCCGGTGGTTTCCACCTGGGAACAGGGGCTGCGCATGCAGGTCGACGGCACCTTCGAAGCGGACGGCGACGAGTCCATCGACATGCTGCTGGTGCCCGGCGGCCCCGGCGTGGACCGCGCCGCGGCGCACGGCGAAACGCGCGCCTGGCTACGCCGCCGCGACGCCGGCACGCGTCGCACCAGCAGCGTCTGCACGGGCGCATTCGTGCTGGCCGCCACCGGCCTGCTGGACGGCCGCGCCGTGACCACGCACTGGCGCTCGGCCGACCGTCTGCGCCAGCTTTACCCCGGCCTTCGCGTCGACGACGACCGCATCTTCATCGAAAGCGGCAAATACTGGACCTCCGCGGGCGTCACCGCTGGCATCGACATGGCATTGGCGCTGATCGAGCGCGATTTCGGCGCGGCGCTGTCGCAGCAAGTCGCGCGGCGGCTGGTCGTCTTCATGCGCCGCAACGGCGACCAGCGCCAGTACAGCCAGACGCTGCGGCTGCAGGACCGCGTGGCCGCGCCGTTCCGCGAACTGGTCGAAAAAATGGAGGCACGGCTGTCGGCGCGCTGGTCGGTCGACGACATGGCGGACGCCTGCAGCATGTCGCGGCGCACCTTCCAGCGCAAGTTCGCGGCACACTTCGGCGTCGCGCCGACCGAAGTGCTGCGGCGTCTGCGCGAGGAACGCGCCGGTGCCTTGGAGAGCGCCGGCAAGATGACAAGGAAGGCCGTCGAACAACACGTAGGTCCGATGCAGAAGCGCCCACGGCAATAGCGGCAAGGCTGCGTCAGATCTTCGTAGGTCTTCGTAGGTCGCCCGACGCCGCAGTCCCCGTGGGCACGAGCGCCCACGAACTAGAGTTCAATTGACGATTAGGATCGGCAACGCTTGAAGTAGCGAGAGCGTCTGCCACCACCGGTGTCTGACACCCTTGGAACATGCTCTTCATATGACGCGAATCTCACCAGGGTGTCAGACACCTGACGCATAAGCAGCCATACGCGCAGCGTCATCACCACGACGCAAGACGCCGCGTAAGCCCACGAAGGCCGCCCGCACGGCCGCCCGTGGGCGGGCACCGCAAGACGCTTCTCTCCCACCGGTGTCTGACACCCTTGGAACATGCTCTTCATATGACGCGAATCTCACCAGGGTGTCAGA
>NZ_JCBANC010000113.1:0-4707 GCF_059760815.1 Achromobacter sp. 1012554356
CGGGCGGGGTCAGCGAAGGCATGGCAAATGGCGGGAATTACGTCAGGCCAGACGATAACCCAGGGCCGCCGCTCTCCGGGGGGCGCCGGACGCGGTGGCGGCGGATCGCGCCGCGAAGGGTAAAATGCCATTTTTCTCCCAGAGCCGGCGCCTTCCCGCGCCGGTCACGAAGGTGTCCCATGTCCACGCTCGCCGAGTCTCCTGTGCCCTCGAACGAATCCGCCACCGCGCCCGCGGAGGCGGTCTACGATCCGACGCAAAAGCAGAAATCGCAGGCCAAGACGGCGCGCATTCCCATCAAGATCATTCCGGCCGAGCGCCTGAAGAAGCCCGAATGGATCCGCGTGAAGGCCGCCGCGCCCGGTTCGCGCTTCTACGACATCAAACGCATCCTGCGCGAGCACAACCTGCACACGGTCTGTGAAGAGGCCTCGTGCCCGAACATCGGCGAGTGCTTCGGCAAGGGCACCGCGACCTTCATGATCATGGGCGACAAGTGCACACGCCGCTGCCCGTTCTGTGACGTGGGCCACGGCCGGCCCGACCCGCTGGACACGAAAGAGCCCGAAAACCTGGCGCGCACCATCGCCGCCATGAAGCTGTCGTACGTGGTGATCACCTCGGTTGACCGCGACGACCTGCGCGACGGCGGCGCCGGCCACTTCGTCGACTGCATCACCCATATCCGCGAACTGTCGCCCACCACCCGCATCGAGGTGCTGGTGCCCGACTTCCGCGGCCGCCTGGACCGCGCGCTGACCATCCTGAACGCCGGTCCTCCGGACGTCATGAACCACAACCTGGAAACCGTGCCTCGCCTGTACAAGCAGGCGCGCCCGGGCTCGGACTACCTGCACTCGCTGAAGCTGCTGGCCGAGTTCAAGAAGCTGCATCCGGAAGTGCCCACCAAGTCCGGCCTGATGCTGGGCCTGGGCGAGACCGACGAGGAAATCCTGCAGGTGATGCGCGACATGCGCGATCACAACGTCGACATGCTCACGATCGGCCAGTACCTGCAGCCTTCGGAACACCACCTGCCGGTGCTGCGCTACGTGCACCCGGATACGTTCGCGATGTTCGAGCGCGAAGCGTACGCGATGGGGTTCTCGCACGCGGCGGTCGGCGCGATGGTGCGGTCTTCGTACCATGCGGACGAACAGGCGCATGCGGCCGGCGTGAATTGATCGCCTGAGCGGTCTGGGCGTGGCGTGGCGTGTTGCGTAGCGTTGCGCCTTGCCCGCTACGCCTGCGAAAAAAAGTCCTCCGCGCTGCCGGAGGCAATCAGCTCATCCAGGCTCTGGTCCACATACGTGGTCCAGGCCGCCGGCGCGAAGCCGGCCGCCACGGTCAGCGCCCGCGTGTCCAGGCACGAATTGCGCGGACGCGGGGCTGAGGCCGCGTAATCCGCCGACGATACGGCCGCAATCTGCGCCGGTCCAAGCTTCAGGTTGATGCCCCGCTCGAGGGCGCCTGCCACCAGGTATTGCGCGTAGCCGTGCCAAGTTGTCGAGCCGGCCGCAGCGACGTGATACAAGCCCGCAGGCAACGCCCGCTGCCGATGGCGCGCCAGGCACATCGCGGTGGTCTGCGCGATCAGCGACGCCGGCGTCGGCGTTCCCTGCTGGTCCGCCACGACATTCAGCGATTCACGCGTCCGGGCCAGATTCAGAATCGTCCGGAAGAAGTTGCGCCCGTGCAGCGAGTGGATCCAGCTGCAGCGCAGCACGAAAGCCTCGCACCCGCTTGCGGCAATGGCGCGCTCGCCGGCCAGTTTCGTGGCGCCGTACACGTTGATGGGATGGGGCGCGTCGGCTTCGGTATAGGGGCGTGCGAGGGCGCCGTCAAAGACGTAATCGGTGGAGTAGTGAACAAGCAGCGAACCGCTGACCGCGGCATGCTGCGCCAGCGCCGCGACCGCCAGCGCGTTCACCGCTGCGGCCGCGTCGGGTTCGCGCTCGGCCTGGTCGACTGCCGTCCATGCGGCCGCATTGACGATGATGCCGGGGCGATGCGCGTCCAGCGTCGCGGCGATGGCCGCGTGGTCACGCAGATCGAGCGCGTCGCGGCCCAGCGCCGTGACATCGCCCACTGCCGGCAAGACTGCCTGCAGCGCACGGCCGACCTGGCCGTCTTTGCCGAGCAACAGGATGTTTGGCATGGGCGCTGGCTCCGGAAGACGCGGACAGGCTAGCGGCGCGCTTGCGCGCCTGCCCAGAACGTGTCCTCTTGACCCAGTTGCCGGTTGATGTAGCGCGCCAGCACGAACATCAGGTCCGACAGCCGATTCAGATATTGCCGGACCGGCGCGTTGACGCTATCGATGCCAGCCAGCGCCACCACCGCGCGCTCGGCCCGCCGGGCCACGGTGCGCGCCATGTGCGCCACCGCCGCCGGCCGCGAGCCGCCGGGCAGGATGAATTCGCGCAGCGGCGGCAACGCCGCGTTGTAGTGCGCCAGGCGCGCATCCAGGTGGGCGACCTGCGCTTGCGTGACCGCGACATGGCCGGGAATGCAGAGCTCTGCGCCCATGTCGAACAGGTCGTGCTGGATGGCGAGCAGGTCGGCCGACACGTCTTCGGGCAAGGCTTCGGTCAGCAGCAGGCCGATGACGCTGTTCAGCTCGTCCACGTCGCCCAGGGCGGCGATGCGCGGGGCGTCTTTGGGAAGGCGTGATCCGTCCCCCAGCCCAGTGGTGCCATCGTCGCCGGTGCGGGTGGCAATGACGGATAAGCGGTTGGCCATGGTGTTTTGATTCGGTGAGAAGAGTTGGAGGCTTGCTTCCGACGGTAAGCGCAGCCCGCGAGTAGGGCTGCCTCGCAAACAACCGTCAGGATTGTTGCGCACTGGCAGCGGAACTGTTGCATTCGCGCAGTATCCTAGCACTGTAAAAAGCGGCACGAGCGCCCTCGGCGCCCGTCCGCTTGGACCGCATAGGGAGGTTACATATGGGTTTTAACCGCAAGTACGCAACGCCCATGGCCGTTGCCACCGCAATGGCTGTCGTGTCGCTGGCATCGCCGGTGGCCTTCGCGCAGCAGGCCGACGCCACGGGCGAAGTGCGGCGCGTGGACGCCGCGGCGGGCAAGGTCACGATCAAGCACGATGCCATCAAGGCGCTGGACCTGCCGGCGATGTCGCTGGTCTACCAGGCCGATCCGGCATTGCTGGCCAACATCAAGGCGGGCGACAAGGTGCGCTTTACCGCCACGCGCAAGGATGGCAAGTATGTGGTGACGGCGATCGCGAACTGACGCCGCGCCAATCAAAAACCCCGCCGCAATCGCTTGCGGCGGGGTTTTTTTGCGTCTGCGGCGGGTGGTCGCAGGGACCCGGGTCTTCAGAGCACGTAGCGAGCCAGGTCCTGGCTGCTGGCGGCTTCGGCCAATTGCGAGTTCACGTAGGCGGCGTCGATCGTGACGTGCTTGTCCTGGCTGGACGTGGCGTCGAACGAAAGCTCGTCGAGCAGCTTTTCCATCACCGTGTACAGGCGCCGGGCGCCGATGTTTTCGGTGGTTTCGTTGACGTCGAAGGCCAGCTCGGCCAGGCGGCGCACACCTTCATCGGTGAACTCGAGCGCGACGTCCTCGGTGGCCATCAGCGCCGTGTACTGCTTGGTCAGCGACGCATCCGTGTCGGACAGGATGCGCACGAAGTCCTCGGCGGTGAGGGATTCGAGTTCGACGCGGATCGGGAAACGGCCCTGCAGCTCGGGGATCAGGTCGGACGGACGCGCCAGGTGGAAGGCGCCCGACGCGATGAACAGGATGTGGTCGGTGCGGACCATGCCGTAACGCGTGTTGACGGTGGTGCCTTCAACGAGCGGCAGCAGGTCGCGCTGCACGCCCTGGCGCGAGACATCGGCGCCGCCGGATTCCTGGCGGGCGGCGATCTTGTCGATTTCATCCAGAAAGACGATGCCGTTCTGCTCGACGTTGGTGATGGCAACGCTGCGCAGGTCTTCTTCGTTGACGCGCTTGGCGGCTTCTTCGTCGATGATGAGCTTGAAGGCTTCGCGCACCTTCATCTTCTTGGGCTTTTTCTTGTCGCGCGCCATGCCCGCGAACATGCCGCGCAGCTGCTCGGCCATTTCTTCCATGCCGGGGGGCGTCATGACGTCCATTTGGGGCACGGTCTGGGCGACTTCGATCTCGATTTCCAGATCGTCGATCTTGCCTTCGCGAAGGCGCTTGCGGAAGGTCTGGCGGGCACTGTTGTCCTCGCCGCGCTGCGGTTCACCCGAGGCGCTGCGGGGCGGCGGCACCAGGGCATCCAGGATGCGGTCTTCGGCGGCGTCCTCGGCCTGGGTGCGCACGCGGCGCATTTCCAGTTCGCGGGTCTGCTTGATGGAGTATTCCGTCAGGTCGCGGATGATGGTGTCCACGTCGCGGCCCACATAGCCGACCTCGGTGAACTTGGTGGCTTCGATCTTGATGAAGGGCGCGTTGGCCAGCTTGGCCAGGCGGCGCGCGATCTCGGTCTTGCCGACGCCGGTCGGGCCGATCATCAGGATGTTCTTGGGGTGGATTTCGTGGCGCAGAGGCTCGGCGACCTGCTGGCGGCGCCAGCGGTTGCGCAGCGCCACCGCGACCGCGCGCTTGGCGCGGTTCTGGCCGACGATGTACTTGTCGAGTTCGGAGACGATTTCTCCGGGCGTCATGTTGGATGCGGACATGAGGGCGAATCCTTGAAGCTAGGGCGGGCTGGGGG
>NZ_JCBANC010000114.1:0-3695 GCF_059760815.1 Achromobacter sp. 1012554356
CCCCCCGCCAACGTGGGCAGCAAGAAGCTCAGCAATGCGCGCCTGCGCGCGAGCGGCCTGACGCTGCAATGGCCCGATTCGCGGCAGGGCTACGCCGCGTTGCTGGCCGAAGGCGGCACGGCGCAGGCATAGTTCGGCGAACGTCGAATCGTTGCCTGCGGCGCTGGCGGATACTGGCGGCCAGATCCCTCCACGGACATCACCCGCCCCCAATGCCGCCCGCCCATCCCCTGGACGCCGTCACGCATCCCGACCCGTATTCCTACTACGCCACGCTGGCGCGCAGCCGCCCGCTGTATCGCGACGCGGCGCTGGACATGTGGGTCGCCGCCCACCCCGAGACCATTGCTGCCGTCATGCGCCATCCCGCCGCCCGCGTGCGGCCGGCAGGCGAGCCCGTGCCACGCGGCCTGTGGCCGGGTCAGGCGGGAGAATTGTTTGGCCGGTTTGTGCGGATGAACGACAGCGCGGCGCACGCGCGCCTAAAGGCGTTGCTCGTCGCGTTCATCCAGGAACAGGAACAGGAACAGGAACAGCGGCTGGACCCAGCCCGGCCGCTCCCCCCTGCCCCGCGTGACGCCGCGGGCATTGATCGCTACCTGTACGACGCACCCGTTCACGCGCAGGCCTCCTTCCTCGGGCTGGACCATACGCTGCATGCGGACTGCGCCGCGGAGATCAACCGCTTCCTGTTTGCGCTGCCCGCCAACGCAGACGCGGAACGGATCGCGGCCGGTCATGCCGCTGCCGCGCGCCTGATGGCGCGGCTACAGGCGAATCTGACCGGCCCCTGTTCCAAGCCAGCGCTACGCCGGCTGAACGAAGACGCGGCAGCAGACGGCATCACACCCGACCTCGTGACCGCCAACCTGGCTGGCTTGCTATTCCAATCCTGCGAAGCCGGCGCAGCGCTGCTCGGCAACGCGCTCGTCATGGCCGGTCGGCGCGGCGTATCCGAGCCGCTGACGCGAGACGTCGCCCTGGCGCTGATCGACGACGTCGTGCGCCACGATCCGCCCTTGCACAACACCCGCCGCTTCATGACCGAATCCGCCGACATTGGCGGTCAGCGCATCGCCGCCGGCCAGACCGTGCTGCTCGTCCTTGCGGCAGCATCTCAGATAGAACCGGACGCGGGCTGGACCTTTGGCGCACAGCGCCATGCCTGCCCGGGCACGGCCCTGGCGCGACGCCATGCGGCCGACGCCCTGCTCCATCTGCTACGCGCCGGGACGGACCCGGCCGCGCTTGCCAAGCGATTCCGCTATCGCCCGCTCCCCAACGCGCGCGTGCCCCAGTTTGATTTTCAAGAGGACAGCAACTCATGATTGCCGTGATATTCGAAGTCGAGCCCGCCCATGGCGACCCCGCCCCCTATCTGGAGATTGCCGCCGGCCTGATCGACGAGCTGCACACGATCGACGGATTCATCTCCGTCGAACGCTTTCAAAGCCTGTCCCCGCCAGGCAAGCTGCTGTCGCTGTCATTCTGGCGCGACGAGGCAGCGGTGCTGCGCTGGCGCTCGCTGGAATCGCACCGCCGCGCGCAGGAGGCCGGGCGCGGCGGCGTCTTTCAGAACTACCGTCTGCGCGTCGCGCAGGTGCTGCGCGACTATGGCATGCAGGAACGCGACGAGGCGCCCGCGGACAGCCGCAAGCGCCACGGCTGAACCGTCCCGCGATGGGGCGATCGGTTTCGGACTGGCGGCTTAACGCAGCAGCCGCCCCACCGCCTCGACCACGCGCCGCACATCGTCGGCCGACACGTTCAGATGCGTGACAAGGCGCGTCGGACCGCCATAGACGGCGCGCATCAGGATGTCTTCCTTGGCCAACGCCGCCGTCAGCGCATCGCAGCGTGACGGCTCGAACTCCACGAACACCATGTTGGTGTCCTGGCTCAGCACCTTGACGCCGGCGATGGCGCGCAGGCCTTCGGCCAGGAGGCGCGCATTCTCGTGGTCCTGCGCAAGCCGTTCCACGTTGTGCTCCAACGCATGCAGGCACGCCGCCGCCAGCACGCCGGACTGGCGCAGCCCGCCGCCCAGCATCTTGCGCCAGCGGTGCGCGCTGGCGATCAGCGCTTCGCTGCCGACCAGCACCGATCCCACCGGCGCGCCCAGTCCCTTCGAAAAGCAGATGGACACCGTGTCGAACGGCTGACAAAGATCCGCCACGGGCTTGCCGCTGGCGACGGCCGCATTGAACACGCGGGCGCCATCCAGGTGCGTGGCAAGGCCCTGCTCGCGCGCCCACGATGTGGCGGCCTGGATGTACGCGGCCGGTATCAGCTTGCCGTGGAAGGTGTTTTCAAGCGCCAGCAGGCGCGTGCGCGCAAAGTGCGGATCGCCCTTGGGCTTGACCGCCGCGGCCAGCTTGTCCAGCGGCAGCGAGCCATCGGGCGCATGCTCGATGGGCTGGGGCTGGATGCTGCCCAGCACCGCCGCGCCGCCGCCCTCGTACTTGTAGGTGTGCGCAAGCTGGCCAACGAGGTACTCGTCGCCGCGGCCGCAATGCGCCATGAGCGCCGCGAGGTTGCTTTGCGTGCCCGACGGAAAGAACAGGCCGGCGGCCTTGCCGGTGCGCTCGGCCAAGGTCTTTTGCAGGCGGATCACGGTGGGATCATCGCCCATCACGTCATCGCCCAGCGGGGCATTGGCCATCGCCTGCAACATGGCGGCGCCGGGGCGGGTGACGGTATCGCTACGCAGATCAATCATGAAGGTTTCCAGGGGATCGGAGAGAACAGGATTTCAAAAGGTCAATCGGCGCGCGTCGCAGGCGCGGCGCGGCTCACCACAAAGATGCCGGCCAGGATCAGCGCCATGCCGCCAAGCTCGACGGGCGTGGGGCGCTCGGACAGGATGGCCCACGCGAGCAGCATGGCCACCACGGGCACGCCCAGACTGGACAGGCCCGCGATCGACGCGGGCACCCGGCGCACCACCTGCAGCCACAGCAGCCAGCCCGCTGCGGTGGCGATCAGCACAATGTAGGTCATGCCAGTCCAGAGCGGCCAGCCCCATTGGGCGGTCATCTGCGGCACCAGATAGGCGACGGGCACCATGACCAGGCCGCCGAACAGCATCTGCCACGCGGTGAACGTCATCACATCCGGCGCATGGCGGTCGAACATGCGCTTGGACAGCACCGTGCCCACGCCCCAGCACAGCCCGCTGCCCAGACCCAGCAGCACGGTGCGGATGTCGCCCAGTCCGTTCCAGGGCTCGACGAAACAGATCAGGCCCACGGCAGCCAGCGCGATGCCGGCCGCGTGCCGGGCCGTGGGACGCTCGCCCAGCAACCACCATGCAAACAGCACCACCCAAAACGGCATCGTGTAGGCCATGAGCGACACCTTGCCCACGCCCCCATCCACCAGCGCGGTCTGCACAAAGCCCTGAAAGCCTGCCGTCTGGGTCAGGCCGATCAAGAGGGTCAGTTTCCAGGGCGGCATCGCCAGCGGCCGGCGCGTGGCGATCGCGAGCGCGAAGAGGACCAGGCTGCCCACCACATAGCGCAGGGCCACGAAGTCGAACGGCCCGATGTAAGGCACGATCAGCTTCATCGCGATCCAGCTTCCCGCCCAGACCAGGATGGTGCTGAACATCAGGGCAAGCCCTGCGCGATCGAAACTGCTGCTCACGGGTGTGGCTCCATGCAAGGAAATCTGGCAATCCAGGAATGACGACGCCC
>NZ_JCBANC010000115.1:0-3304 GCF_059760815.1 Achromobacter sp. 1012554356
ACGTGGTGAGATCCAGGGCGGCAAAACCATCACCGCCATCGCCGCCAACGCCGCCATTGGCAGCCCCGCCTACGCCGCCCACCCCCGCCTCGCCGACGATCAAGGCACGCGCCGCGGGATGCGGGGACATGCCGAGAGAGATCAAAGACAGGCCAAAACAAAGCTTCACCGCCATACCGCGCGCCTTGTCGATTCGATTCGAGATCGAGTCCGCATGTCGCAACGCCAAGCAAGAATCCGTATGCATCGTTGGTTCATCCTGGGTGGTGGATTCACGCGCGGCTTCACGAACTCGATTGCACCTGAAGCACAGTGGACGCTCCAGGCAGAATCGTGATCTTGATCTCGAAGAAGGTGGAACACCGGCGTCGCCGGTCGCGCGTTTGAGTAATCCGGTTAATCACATCGAGCGACGGCTGCACGCGGCAAAGCGTTCGAGCCTGTGTCGTCGGTGTCTCAGATTCTCTTTATGCGCCCCGGCTTTACCCAGAGTAGGAGTACTCGGAAAGCGCGGCAGCCTTCATAAGAATCAGTTGCCGGGGAAAATCAGACGAACGCTATGGCGCATATTGCGAGACCGTGCCAGCGATCCGGCGAGTCACTTCATGCAAGGTTGCTAGAACAGATATTTCACCCCCACCGAGCCGGCCACCGCCCGCAACCCTGACGTGCTGCCCATGCCCTGTTCGGCATGCACCTGCACATTGACGAAGGTGTTCCTGCCCGCGCGCCGGTCATAGCCCGCCGCCAGGCCGACGCGCGATCCATCCAGATCGTTGTCGAATGGGATGTCGCCCTGTGTCGCGGAGGGATAAGAACTGGAGGACTTTCCCCGCGTGTGCAGATAGCTCAGCATCAGCCAGCCGTGGCTTTGCGTCTGGGCTTGCGCACCCCAGACTTTCGATAGCTTCAGACTCACACGCGAATGCAGCGCGTGCAGTCCCGGCAGCGCAACCCGGCCCACGCTGTCTTCAGCATCGCGCAATTTGACGTGCTGGACCATCACCTGGGCTTGCGGTTCAATGCGCAGACCGCTGCCGTCGCGAATATCGAAGGCCTTGCCGGCTTCCGCCGACAGCGCGGCGCCCCATCCGGATGTCTGCAGGGACGTGCCATGCGCACCGCGCGATTGCGTCTTCACGCCATACCGGCTGACCTGTGCGACGAAATCGGCGTAACCGCCCTTGCCGTCCATCAACGTGTAGTAAGCGCCCAGGCCATACAGGGTTTGATCGCTGCGGCCGGCATCCACCGTCGATCGCGTGGATGCCTGATAGTGCGCCACGTCGTTACGGGAAGCCATTGCCGTTCCAAACACGCCCACGCTCCGGCGGCCGATACCTTTGCTGGCCACGAACAAGTCCGTTCCCACCTGCAGTCCGGCCACCCGCGAATCCACGGCGACGTTCGCTTGCCGGATCCCCAGGGGCGCGCCATCGCGGCGCTCCAGGACGCCAAGCGACCGCGCCCAGGCATAGGGGTAGACCGTTCGCGACAACGTTTCGGTTGATCCCATCCGTTCGTTGAACGACCCTACCGCCACCTCGGACTGCCGCAAGGCCTGATTGCCCAACTGCGAGTAGATGGACACCTCGGGGCGGATATCGCTGAACAGATACCAGTTGTTGGCCAGCGCCGCTGCGCCGTCTCTCGCGCCTCGCACCAAGCCGTAATTGAACGCGCCCGACTGCGTGGGTTGTCCGGGGGTTTGTTGAAATGCATGTTCGGTGCTGGCGCCAGCCTTGACCACCAGCAACCCGTCGCCGGCCAACGGATCTCCGAAGCCGCCCGGCGTGATGAGCTTCAGGTAGGTCAACCCCGTGGCACCCTGGGTCAGCGTCAGGTGATCCGCGGCACCGGTCGGGTTCACGTGCAGTTGCACTTCGCCACCGCCGCCCACCAGGTCGTTGGCGGTGAACGTGCGGCCGGCATGATTGTTGGCATCTTCGGTGGGCCGTGAAAAGGCGATGCTGCCAGCAAGCTGAAGTGAGTTGACCCTGCTGAGGTTGTTGCCCTGCGCGGCAGCGGTGGCATCGGTCAGGACGTTCCATCGGCTCGTCGCATCGATGACGAGGTTCGGTCCGTCCATCTGGCCGTCGAGCCTGGCACCGTTCGCAAGGCTCAATGTCGCATTGCTGGCGCCGGCAACGCTGGCGGCCGCTTGATTGGCCTGGCCGAGGGCCGTGCCATGGATGACCAGCATGCCCTCGTCGACACGCGTAACGCCGGTATGCGTGAGCGGCCCCGCCGCCGTGGCGTTGGCCGTTTCGGTACCGCTACCCAGGATGATCCATGTGCCGGGCCCTGTCTTGGTGAGGCTGCCCGCGCCGCTGATCGAGCCCTGCATCACGGACACGGTGCCGACGGCCGTGTGGACCGCGCCATCGCCGCGCAACTGGAAATCGCGCTGCGACGTGATGCTGGCGTTCAGTTGCAGCCCGCCGCCGTCAAAGATAAGGCCGCCAGCCGTGTCCCCCAGGGCGGCATCGTCCGTGATCGCCAGCCATCCCCCGAAGAGCGTCCAGGGCGTGAGCGCCAGGGCGGGCGAACCCGTCAACGCCCACATGCCGTGAGACGTCTTCTCGAATGCGTTAAAGCCCAGATACTGACCCTGCGCGCCGTGGCCGATCGTGCCCACGTCAAACGCCAGCGCGGCCCCGCCATCCAGGACGAGCGTGTTTGTGCCGCTTGATTCGGAGGCATCGACAAGGCCGTGAATCAGGCTGCCGTCACGGAGCATCAAGGTCGAATTGCTGGCGGTGGCCGCGTACTTGATGGCGGTGTCCTGATTGACCGGCCCCGCCATGATGGAACCCGAGTTGATGATGACGGAACTGGCCCCCGTGACGTAGACACTGTGATTGCTGCTGCCGGCCGCGCCGCCTGCGTTCGTGTCGAAACGCGAGAACGGCCCGCCGCCACCGCCTGCGCCACCTGGCGCGCCTCCGCCTCCGCCGCCGGCACCGGAGCCTTCGAACGGAACGGCATCGCCTCCCGTGACGCTGGGCGCTGCGCCGGCCTCGCCGCCCAATCCGCCCACCCCCGGGGTCTGTACCAGCCACGTGAATCCGCCCGCGGCGCCGCCGTTGGTCAAGGTGCCACCGCCGCCGCCGCCTCCGCCCGCCCAGGATCTGCCGATGTCGCCCCCGATGCCATCCTGGCCGTCGTATCCGCCGTTGCCGCCGTCTCCCCCGAAAGCCGTTCGAATGTATGCCGCGCCTCCGCCGCCCCCGCCGGCGGCGCCGCCAATGCCCGTGGAACCGTCGCCTCCGCGACCGCCGTCCGGTTCCACTGTGTGATAGAA
>NZ_JCBANC010000116.1:0-3291 GCF_059760815.1 Achromobacter sp. 1012554356
CATTGGCAGTCCCGCCGACGCCGCCCGTCCCCGCCTCACCAACGATCAGCGCATTCGCGGCGGGATGCGGGGACATGCCCAGAGAGATCAAAGACAGGCCAAGACAAAGCTTGAACGCAATACCGCGCGCTTTGTCTATTCGATTTCGAGTCGCATCCGCATGTCGCAACGCCAAGCAAGAATCCGTGTGCATCATTGGTTCATCCTGGGTGTGGATTCACGCGCGGCTTCACGAATTCGATTGCGCCTGGCGCGTAGGGCCGCGCCAGGCAAAATCATCTGCTTGAGGTTTCAAGAACGTGGAACACCGGGCTTGCCGGCTGCGCGCTGAATAATCCGATTAATCACATCGCGCGACGAGGACTGCGGGTACTGAGCGTTTGCTGGAACCCTCTCGTCGGCGCGATCAGTGTTCCGTATGCGCGTCGGATTCGCGCAGAGTACCTTTACTCAGTTGACCTGCTCGCTTCCAAAATCATCACCAGCCCTCGTAGAATCCGACGGATCCGAGAGCGGCCGACGCAGGCACGCCGGCCGTTCCAGGATAGATCGTGCAAGACGAGGATCCGCTAATGCTAGAAAAGGTGCTTGATCCCCATCGAGCCACCCACCGCGCGCAAGCCCGATGCGCCGCCCAATCCCTGCTCGGCGTTCAGTTGCACATTGACGAACGTGTTCTTGCCCGCCCGCCGGTCGTAACCCGCCGACAGCCCCACGCGCGATCCGTCCAGTTTGTTCTCAAAGGCGATGTCGCCCTGCGTCAGCGTCTGGTATTCGCTGGACGACTTCCCGAGCGTGTGCCGGTAACTCAGCATCAGCCAACCGTGGTTCCGCGCGTCGTCCTGTTCGCCCCAGGCTTTTGACAGCTTCAGGCTTACGCGCGAATGCAGCGCATGCGATGCCGGCAGCGCAACCTGACCGAGATCGTCATCGCCGTCGCGCAGCTTGACGTGCTGGACCATCACCTGCGCCTGCGGTTCGAGTCGAAGCCCACTAGACGCATCGCCAATGTCGAACGCCTTGCCTGCTTCGGCCGACAGCGCCGCGCCCCAGCCCGACGTTCGCATCGACATGCCGTCCGCGCCGCTCGATTGGGTCTTGACGCCAAAACGGCTGACTTGCGTGACGACGTCGACGTACCCGCCCTTGCCATCCATCATCGTGTAATACGCGCCCAAGCCATACATCGTCTGGTCGCTGCGGCCGGCATCGATCGTCGAACGCGTGGAGGCCTGATAGTGATCCACGTCGGCGCGGGAAACCAATGCGGTGCCGAACACGCCCAGACTGTTGCGGCGGATACCCTTGTTGGTCACGAACAGGTCCGTGCCCACCTGCAGGCCGCCCAGCGTCGTGCGGCTTCCAACTTGCGACTGCAGGATGCCGCGCGAAGCGCCATCGCGGTTCTCCCATCCGCCCAGCGTTCTGGCCCAGGCATACGGGTACACCTTACGGGCCAGCGTTTCGGTCGCGCCCATGCGCTCGTTGAAGGTGCCCACCGCCAGCTCGGACTGCCGCAGCGCTTGCCCGCCAAGCTGCGAGTACATGGAGACCTCGGGGCGGACCTCGCTGATCAAGTACCAGTTGTTGGCAAGTGCCGGCGAGCCATCCTGCGCGCCATGCGACAGCACATAGCGGAACGCACCGCCTCGCGGAGCCTGGCCGGGCGTCAGCTGGAACGCGTTGTCCGTGCTGGCGCCCGCCTTGACCACCAGAAAGCCGTTTCCGTGAAGCGGATCGCCGAAGCCGCTGTCGGTATTGAGCGTCAGATTCGTCAGCCCCGTCGCCCCCGCGTTCAAGGTCAGGTAATCCACGGTGCCGGCCGAGGTCGGAATCATGTGCATCTGCACTTCACCGCCGCCACCCGCCAGATTGTCGGCGGTGAACGTGCGGCCGATGGCATCGTGCGTCCACTCGGCGGGCGGCGCAAACGCGACACTGCCTTCAAGCCGAAGCGCGTTGACGGTGCTGAGGTTGTTGGCTTGCGCGGGAGTGGAAGCGGGATTGGAAGCATCGGTCAGGATGTTCCAACGGCTGGTCGCGTCGATGGAAAGATTCGGTCCATCCACCCAGCCATCGAGCCGTGCGCCGTTGGCCAATCCGAGGCCGGCATCGCTCGCTCCAACGACCCGGGCAACCGCGAGATCGGCCTGGCCCAAGGACGTGCCATCGATGACCAGCGTGCCGTTATCCACCCGCGTGAGGCCGGTGTAGGTAAGCGACCCGGTCAGCGTGGTCGTTCCCGAGCCCGCCTGCAGCAAATCGCCCGTACCCGATATGGCGTTGGACAGGATGACTGCGTCGGCGCGGTCGATGGCCAGAACGGCGTTGTTCTCGATCGCGCCCGCCCCCAATGATCCGACGGTCTGGCCCGAGCCCAGTTGCAGCACGCCGTCGTCGATCAGCGTTGCGCCGGCGAATGCATTGTCGCTGTCGATGATCCACGTGCCCGCGCCGGTCTTGGTCAGCATGCCCGATCCGGTGATCGCGCCCTGCATCACAGAGACCGTCCCGTCCACCGTGCGGATCGCGCCATCTCCCGCGAACTGCATATCGCGCTGCGAGGTGACGCTGGCGTCCACCTGCAATCCGCCGCCGCTGAATGTGAGAGCCCCGGTCGCGTCGCCCAGGCTGGCGTCGTCGGCAATCGCGAGCCACCCGCCCGACAGCGTCCAAGGCGTGAGGGCTTGCCCGGGCGTGCCTGTCAGCATCCAGGTTCCAGTTGAGGTTTTTTCGAAGGCGTTGAAGCCCAGGTACTGGGCCTGCGCACCGCTACCGATCAGACTGACGTCAAAGGCCTGCGCCGCGCCGCCGTCCAACGTCAGCGTATTCTTGCCGCCGGACTCCGTGGCGTCGATCAGACCGTTGATTTCGCTGCCGGCTTGCAAAACCAGCGTGGAATCGCGCGCGGTGGCTGAGTACTTGATGGCGGTGTTCTGGTTCGCCGGCCCCTGCGAGATCGTGCCTGAATTGATGATCACGGAGTTGGCGCCGGTGACGTGGACACCATTACCGCTATTGCCGCCAGCGCCACCAGGAGGCCCGCCGGCGAATCCAGACCCTCGCCCGCCGTTGCCGCCAGATCCACCGGCCGCGCCGCCGCCTCCGCCGCCCCCACCCCATCCTTCCAATGCCGTTCCTGGATTTGCTCGGCCACCGTCGACGCCGGACTCACCGCCAGCCATACCGCCTGATCCGCCTACACCCGGACTTTGGCTCTGGAATGCCCCTTGGCCCGCCGACCCGCCGTTGGTGTAGGTACCGCCGCCACCGCCACCGCCACCTGCATAG
>NZ_JCBANC010000117.1:0-1946 GCF_059760815.1 Achromobacter sp. 1012554356
GGATGGGGCGGGGGGCTCGGGTAAAGCGGGGCGTAATTGCGCCGGCACAAGGCAAAACGGCTGCGCGAGGCAGCCGTTTCTTCTTTACTCAGCCCTGCCGGCTCACTTGGCGTCGGGCTTGACCGAGGTGGCCAGGGTGTACTGGTCGCGGCGGCCTTCGTACGAGATGCCCTTGCGGAAGGCCCAGATGCTGCTTTCGAAGTGCAGCGGGATCAGCGGCACGTTGTCCAGGGCGATCTGGGTGGATTCCTGCAGCAGCTTTTCGCGCTTGGCGGGGTCAACCGTCACGATGGCCTGCTTGTAGACCTTGTCGAAGTCGGCATTCGAGAAGCCGCCGTAGTTGCTGGTGCCCAGGCTGACGGGCGAATCCAGCGTGGCAACCCACAATTGGAACAGCGCCGATGCTTCACCCGTTTCCGCCGGCCAGCCGCCCATCGAGAAGCTGAACTCGCGCTTGGCGCGCTTGGGGAAGTAGATGGAGGCGGTCATCGCGTCCACGTTGGTCTTGATGCCGACGCGCGACAGATACTGTGCCACGGCTTGGGCGACCTGGCCGTCGTTGACGTAACGGTCGTTGGTGGACGACAGCGTCAGTTCAAAGCCGTTCGGGTAGCCGGCTTCGGCCAGCAGCTTCTTGGCGCCTTCGGGGTCGTACTTGATTTCCGGGGCCTTGGGCAGCGCGCCGAACATGCCGTCGGGCATGAACTGGAAGGCCGGGGTCGCCATGCCGTCCATGATGCGGGCGGTGATGGTCTTGCGGTCGATGGCCATGTTGATGGCCTTGCGCACGCGCAGGTCCTGCAGCGGGTTCTTGCCGTCGGGGCTCTTGACGAACGGGCTCGGGTTGCGGCCCACGTCCGGCTGGAAGAACACCAGGCGGGTGGACGGCGTGGCCACGAAACCGAACTTCGGATTGTCCTTCAGACGCGGCAGGTCACGCGCGGCGGGGTTTTCGATCATGTCGAAGTCGCCGGACAGAAGACCGGTCAGGCGCGGGCCGGCGGAGGGCACCGGCACGAACTTCACTTCCTTCCAGTGCGGCTTCTCGCCCCAGTAGTTCTCGTTGCGGACCAGCTCGATGCCGGTGCCCTTGACGTAGGACTTCAGCATGTAGGGGCCGGTGCCGATGGCGTCCTTGCCGTTGTTGAAGTCGACCACTGTGGGCCAGGCGCCCGTCACGCCGCAACCCTTCTTGGGGTCGTACGTGAGTTTGCCGTGTTCGACGATGCCGTTCCAGATGATCGGCAGCGAGCGGGCCAATTCTGCCGGCATCAGGGGGAAGGGTTCGCCCGTCTTGATGATGACGGTGTGCGCGTCCGGCGTCTGGACGTCGGTGATGCGCTTGGTCATGTCCATGTAGGACTGCGACACGTTGGTTTCGTTGTTCAGCGTGCGGCAGATCGTGAACAGCACGTCTTCGGAGGTGAACGGCTTGCCGTTCGAGAACTTGACGTCGTCGCGCAGCTTGAATTCCCAGGTCAGGTCGTCCAGGTTCTTCCAGGAAGTCGCAAGCTGGGGCACCAGCTTCATGTCGGCGCTGCGGCCCACCAGCGAGTTGTAGACGTGCGCGGAGAACGCGTCGTTCTGCGTCATCTTGTGATAGTGGGGGTCCGCCGAGGTGGGTTCGGCCGACAGGCCGATCTTCAGCGTCTGGGCTTGGGCGGCTGCCAGGGGAATGGCGGCGGCCACAAGGGCCAGGGTGGTGCGCAACTTCATGGTGACAACTCCGGATGGGGAACGAACCGGATCGTGCAGGCGGCCACGCGCGCCAGGGGACGACTGCGTCGGCCAGGGGGGCTTGCGGGGAATTGTCGCCAGGGCACGACGGCAAGGGGCCGATTATCGGTAGGGGGTTCGCGCGCTGTCAATGCGCAGCGGCAATCGGGGCGCTAGGGAAAACGCCGAGAGGGAAGGGAGAGAGGGCGTCGCGCGGTCCCTCTTGGGAC
>NZ_JCBANC010000119.1:0-1479 GCF_059760815.1 Achromobacter sp. 1012554356
TGGCACGAGCGAGCATTGCTTGCGAAGTGATTGGAAGTGGTTCCAAGAAAAGCCTCTAAGCTTCAGCTGTACGAGACCGTACCGCAAACCGACACAGGTGGACGGGATGAATATTCCAAGGCGCTTGAGAGAACTCAGGAGAAGGAACTCGGCAAATTGATACCGTAACTTCGGGAGAAGGTATACCCCGGTAGTGTGAAGCGCCTGCGCGCTTAGCATGATGGGGTCGCAGAGAATCGGTGGCTGCGACTGTTTATTAAAAACACAGCACTCTGCAAAGACGAAAGTCGACGTATAGGGTGTGACGCCTGCCCGGTGCCGGAAGGTTAAGTGATGGGGTGCAAGCTCTTGATCGAAGCCCCGGTAAACGGCGGCCGTAACTATAACGGTCCTAAGGTAGCGAAATTCCTTGTCGGGTAAGTTCCGACCTGCACGAATGGCGTAACGATGGCCACACTGTCTCCTCCTGAGACTCAGCGAAGTTGAAGTGTTTGTGATGATGCAATCTACCCGCGGCTAGACGGAAAGACCCCATGAACCTTTACTGTAGCTTTGCATTGGACTGTGAACCGGCCTGTGTAGGATAGGTGGGAGGCTTTGAAGCGTGGTCGCTAGATCACGTGGAGCCATCCTTGAAATACCACCCTGGTTTGTTTGCGGTTCTAACCTTGGTCCGTTATCCGGATCGGGGACAGTGCATGGTGGGCAGTTTGACTGGGGCGGTCTCCTCCCAAAGTGTAACGGAGGAGTTCGAAGGTACGCTAGGTACGGTCGGAAATCGTGCTGATAGTGCAATGGCATAAGCGTGCTTGACTGTGAGACTGACAAGTCGAACAGGTGCGAAAGCAGGACATAGTGATCCGGTGGTTCTGAATGGAAGGGCCATCGCTCAACGGATAAAAGGTACTCTGGGGATAACAGGCTGATACCGCCCAAGAGTTCATATCGACGGCGGTGTTTGGCACCTCGATGTCGGCTCATCTCATCCTGGGGCTGTAGCCGGTCCCAAGGGTATGGCTGTTCGCCATTTAAAGAGGTACGTGAGCTGGGTTTAAAACGTCGTGAGACAGTTTGGTCCCTATCTGCCGTGGGCGTTGGATACTTGACGGAGCCTGCTCCTAGTACGAGAGGACCGGAGTGGACGTACCTCTGGTGTACCGGTTGTCATGCCAATGGCATTGCCGGGTAGCTAAGTACGGAAGAGATAACCGCTGAAGGCATCTAAGCGGGAAACTCGTCTGAAGATTAGGTATCCCGGGGACTTGATCCCCCTGAAGGGTCGTTCGAGACCAGGACGTTGATAGGTCGGGTGTGGAAGCGCAGTAATGCGTTAAGCTAACCGATACTAATTGCCCGTGAGGCTTGATCCTATAACACTGATGGTTATTGACCTGGTGATATAGCGTTCCAAGTGTCGTTCAATACAAAATACTGGCTGCACCGTCAGCAGCCAGCCAACACAATTACACCCACTGTGCG
>NZ_JCBANC010000120.1:0-1308 GCF_059760815.1 Achromobacter sp. 1012554356
GACTCCCTCTTCGGGGGGGACCTCCCTCTGTTAGGATACGGACACTATGCCAATTAACGTTCCCATTATTCTGACGTGGCTGCGTATCGCCATGATCCCGCTGGTGGTCGGGCTGTTCTATCTGCCCGAAAGCTGGATGTCTGTTCCCATGCGCGACACGCTGGCGGCATGGGCATTCATCATTGCCGCGCTGACCGACTGGTTTGACGGCTGGCTTGCCCGGCGCTGGAACCAGACATCGGCATTTGGCGCCTTCCTGGATCCCGTCGCCGACAAGCTGATGGTCTGCGCCGCCCTCATCGTGCTGCTGGACCTGAGCCGCGTCGATGCGTTTATTTCCCTGATCATCATCGGCCGCGAAATCACGATTTCCGCGCTGCGCGAATGGATGGCCAAGATCGGCGCCAGCGCCAGCGTGGCCGTGCACCGCTTGGGCAAGTTCAAGACCGCCGCCCAGATGATCGCGATTCCGTGCCTGCTGTACAACCAGGCGATCTACGGCGTCAACACCAAACTGCTGGGCGACATCCTGATCATCGTGGCCGCGGTGCTGACGGTCTGGTCGATGCTGTATTACCTGCAGCGCGCCTGGCCCGCGATCCGCGAAAAGGCCATGTAATACCGATTTGCCGGGCCGGCTGCACAACAGCCGGCCCGGCGCAGTTGCAACACTCCACGGCGGCCCGGCTCGCGCAAGACGGCCGCCGTGTCACGTCAAGAGCGATACGCCGGCTCGATCCGGCACGGCCCGCGCGCCGCAATCGCCATGAACACGTCGCCCGGACGCAAGTCCGTGCGACGCCGGAGACAACCCGCGATCCGCCAACGGCGGTCCGCATCCCTGCCGCCCTCGCGCGGCCTTGTGCAATGAACACCGCTACCGCCGCCACCTCCTTGCTCTCGGACGCCGCCGTACGCCGGCGCGACTGGAAAATCATCCTGCTCATCGGCGTGGCGCATGCCTCGTCCCACTTCTTCCAGCTTGTCCTGCCGTCGCTCTATGGCGCGCTGGGCCTGGAGTTCGGGCTGGACTTCGCGCGGCTGGGCTTGCTCGTGTCCACGTTCTACGTTGTGTCCGGCATTGGCCAGGCCTCGTCGGGCTTCGTGGTGGACCGCATCGGCGCGCGTCCCGTGCTGTGGTTCGGGCTGGCCTGCTTCGTGCTGTCGGGCGTGCTGATCGGCTCGGCCACGGGCTACGTCATGCTGATGGCCGCGGCGGTCGTGGGCGGCATCGGCAACTCGGTTTTCCACCCGGCGGACTATTCCATCATCAATCACCGCATCACCGCGCCGCGGCTGGGCCACGCG
>NZ_JCBANC010000121.1:0-1187 GCF_059760815.1 Achromobacter sp. 1012554356
CGCAGGATAGTCGAACGGAATGGAAAGTCCGGCCGTAGCAGGTGATAGCCCTGTAGACGAAATTCTGTGTGTGGAACTAAGCGTAAGACAAGTAGGGCGGGACACGTGAAATCCTGTTTGAAGATGGGGGGACCATCCTCCAAGGCTAAATACTCGTGATCGACCGATAGTGAACCAGTACCGTGAGGGAAAGGCGAAAAGAACCCCGGAAGGGGAGTGAAATAGATCCTGAAACCGTATGCATACAAACAGTAGGAGCCTCCTTGTGGGGTGACTGCGTACCTTTTGTATAATGGGTCAGCGACTTACATTCAGTGGCAAGGTTAACCGAATAGGGAAGCCGTAGCGAAAGCGAGTCCGAATAGGGCGATTCAGTCGCTGGGTGTAGACCCGAAACCAGATGATCTATCCATGGCCAGGTTGAAGGCACGGTAACACGTGCTGGAGGACCGAACCCACTAATGTTGAAAAATTAGGGGATGAGCTGTGGATAGGGGTGAAAGGCTAAACAAATCTGGAAATAGCTGGTTCTCTCCGAAAACTATTTAGGTAGTGCCTCAAGTATTACTGCGGGGGGTAGAGCACTGTTATAGCTAGGGGGTCATGGCGACTTACCAAACTATGGCAAACTCCGAATACCCGCAAGTACAGCTTGGGAGACAGAGCACCGGGTGCTAACGTCCGGACTCAAGAGGGAAACAACCCAGACCGCCAGCTAAGGTCCCAAATTATCGCTAAGTGGGAAACGAAGTGGGAAGGCATAGACAGTCAGGAGGTTGGCTTAGAAGCAGCCATCCTTTAAAGAAAGCGTAATAGCTCACTGATCGAGTCGTCCTGCGCGGAAGATGTAACGGGGCTAAGCGATAAACCGAAGCTGCGGGTGTGCACTTTTAGTGCACGCGGTAGGAGAGCGTTCTGTAAGCCTGCGAAGGTGGCTTGTAAAGGCTGCTGGAGGTATCAGAAGTGCGAATGCTGACATGAGTAGCGATAAAGGGGGTGAAAAGCCCCCTCGCCGTAAGTCCAAGGTTTCCTGCGCAACGTTCATCGGCGCAGGGTGAGTCGGCCCCTAAGGCGAGGCAGAGATGCGTAGCTGATGGGAAGCTGGTTAATATTCCAGCACCGTCGTACAGTGCGATGGGGGGACGGATCGCGGAAGATCATCAGGGTGTTGGATGTCCCTGTTGCTG
>NZ_JCBANC010000122.1:0-1184 GCF_059760815.1 Achromobacter sp. 1012554356
CTGCCTTCCGATTCCCTCGGGCGCATCTGCACGCCCCGCGCACCCAGGCCACCGCCGCACCGGGCTGCGTCGTATCAGGTCGGACGGCCGGCGGGGAGGGCGGCTTGCTTGGCCTTCTTCTGTAGGTTTGTTGATGGCCGGAAGATCTTGCGGGGCTGCCAGATGCCGGCCGCGCGGGCGGCCTTATCTGGCGTTCGGGTGTCTTGCGTCGACGGCTTGAATCAATGTGCCTGGCGCCCGGGCCCAAGGTGTCTGACACCCGATGAACTGCTGTCACGTGCTAGGGGTCCTGCTAGCTGGGTGTCTGACACCGGCATGCAGACGGATGCGACACATTGATGCGCGCGCAAAGCAAATCGCCGGCTTGTCAGGCCGGCGATTTCATTTGACGCTTGCGTGCCGCATTGTGCGTTTACGGAATCAGCGACAGCCCCACGCGGAACTGGCTTTCGTTGCGCTGGTTGTACCCCAGCAGCGTCTCGCCGTAGCCGTTGAAGTACTGCAAATGCAAGTACCCGTTCCAGTTCAGGAACGTGCGGCGTAGCGGCCAAGCAAAATCCAGTTGCGTCGTGCGGCGCTTTTGATCTCCCTGGCGGTACATCGCCGAGACAACCGCGCCATTGTCCTGCGCCCAGCGCAGTTGCCAGTCGACGTGGCCGGCGTAGGCGGAGTAGTCGCTGTTTTCGCTGGCGACGCCGAAGTAGGCTTTGACCTTGGGGGCGAAGGTGAGGGTGCTGCCGCCGTCGAAGCGGTAATGGAAGCGCGGCTCGATGTAGCCGTCGTTCAGCGAGCGCGAGTCTTCGCCGTCCTTGCCGTTGGAGGCATGTTCAACGCCGGTGTTCATGCCGAAGCGCCAGTTCTGGTTCTCGGATTTCCAGATGTCGTCGGACATCCAGAAAACGCTGGGGTTGAACGTGGTGTCGATGAAGGGCTTGGAGTCGCTTTCCAGGTCCCACAGCGAGGTCTGGGTGTAGCCCAGGTAGAAGTCGTCGTGCCAGGTGTCTTCGCCGCCGCGCGGGCTGATGAGGCGGTACTTGGCGCTGATCTGGAACCGGGCGGTGGTGAGGCCGCGGGTGCCAACGGCGAAGTAGACGGGCTTGTAGGCGGAGAACGCGCTGCGGAATTTGTCGAAGGCGGCTTGTTCGACGGTGGGTTCGAGGGTCGCGGCGGGGGCGGGGCCGGCT
>NZ_JCBANC010000123.1:0-1017 GCF_059760815.1 Achromobacter sp. 1012554356
CTGACGGTTCGTACTCGTTCAATCCTGGTTCGGCCTTTAACAACCTGGGCGCGAATCAAACCGCGACCAGCTCGATCACCTATACCGTCTCCGATGGCGAAGGTGGCACCAGCACGGCTACGCTCACCGTCACCATCACCGGCACCAACGACACCCCGATCCTGACCCCGGGCGTTACGCTTGACGATCAATCGGGCAACGACGGCCAGGCCATCACCCCGGTCGACATCTCCGGTCAATTCTCGGATGTCGATACCGGTGATGTGCTGACGTACTCGGCCACCGGCCTGCCGCCCGGCCTGACCATCGATCCCAAGACCGGCATCATCTCCGGCACGCTCGACAAGTCGGCCTCGCAAGGTGGCAATGAAGGCGTTTACGCCGTCACCATCACCGCGACCGACAAGAGCGGCGCCTCGGTGTCGCAAGACTTCTCGTGGGACGTGAAGAACCCGGCTCCCACGGCCGTCAACGACACGGACAGCACCAGCCAAGGCGTCAACCTCACCGCCGATGCCGCGCACGGCGTGCTGGCCAACGACACCGATCCGGACGGCGACACGCTGCAGGTTTCGGCCGTCAACGGCCAAGCGACCAACGTGGGCGCAGCGATCACCGGTTCGAACGGTGGCACCTTCACGCTGAACGCTGACGGTTCGTACTCGTTCAATCCTGGTTCGGCCTTCAACAACCTGGGCGCAAACCAGACGGCCACGTCGTCGATCACCTACACCGTCTCCGATGGCGAAGGTGGTACGTCGACCGCAACCCTGACGGTCACGATCACCGGCACCAACGACACCCCGATCCTGACCCCGGGTGTCACGCTTGACGATCAATCGGGCAACGACGGCCAGGCCATCACCCCGGTCGACATCTCCGGTCAATTCTCGGACGTGGATACGGGCGACGTACTGACGTACTCGGCCACCGGCCTGCCCCCGGGCCTGACCATCGATCCCAAGACCGGCATCATCTCCGGCACTTTGGACAAGTCGGCTTCGCAAGGCGGCAATG
>NZ_JCBANC010000124.1:0-939 GCF_059760815.1 Achromobacter sp. 1012554356
CATGGCAAAAGGCAAGTTTGAACGTACCAAGCCGCACGTGAACGTGGGTACGATTGGTCACGTTGACCACGGCAAAACGACGTTGACGGCGGCGATCACGACCGTTCTGTCGAACAAGTTCGGCGGCGAAGCCAAGGGCTACGACCAGATCGATGCGACTCCTGAAGAAAAGGCTCGCGGCATCACGATCAACACGGCTCACGTCGAGTACGAAACGCAAGCGCGTCACTACGCGCACGTTGACTGCCCGGGCCACGCTGACTACGTCAAGAACATGATCACGGGCGCCGCCCAGATGGACGGCGCGATCCTGGTCGTGTCGGCCGCTGACGGCCCCATGCCGCAAACGCGTGAACACATCCTGCTGAGCCGCCAGGTTGGCGTGCCGTACATCATCGTCTTCCTGAACAAGGCTGACATGGTTGACGACGCCGAGCTGCTCGAGCTGGTGGAAATGGAAGTTCGCGAACTGCTGTCCAAGTACGACTTCCCGGGCGACGACACCCCGATCGTCAAGGGTTCGGCCAAGCTGGCGCTGGAAGGCGACAAGGGCGAACTGGGCGAGCAAGCCATCATGGCGCTGGCCGACGCGCTGGACTCGTACATCCCGACGCCTGAGCGTGCCGTTGACGGCGCGTTCCTGATGCCGGTTGAAGACGTGTTCTCGATCTCGGGTCGCGGCACCGTGGTGACCGGCCGTATCGAACGCGGCATCATCAAGGTCGGCGAAGAACTCGAAATCGTCGGTCTGGTGCCGACGGTCAAGACGACTTGCACCGGCGTGGAAATGTTCCGCAAGCTGCTGGACCAAGGTCAAGCCGGCGACAACGTGGGCATCCTGCTGCGCGGCACCAAGCGTGAAGACGTCCAGCGCGGCCAAGTTCTGGCCAAGCCGGGCTCGATCACCCCGCACACGGACTTCACGTCCGAGGTCTACAT
>NZ_JCBANC010000125.1:0-920 GCF_059760815.1 Achromobacter sp. 1012554356
GTCCCGCCCTACTTGTCTTACGCTTAGTTCCACACACAGAATTTCGTCTACAGGGCTATCACCTGCTACGGCCGGACTTTCCATTCCGTTCGACTATCCTGCGCGCTAAAACGTAAAGGCTCATCCGATTTCGCTCGCCACTACTTTCGGAATCTCGGTTGATTTCTTTTCCTCGAGCTACTGAGATGTTTCAGTTCACCCGGTTCGCTTCCACTAGCCTATGTATTCAGCTAGGGATACTGCATTGCTGCAGTGGGTTTCCCCATTCGGATATCTGCGGATCAAAGCTTGTTTGCCAGCTCCCCGCAGCTTTTCGCAGGCTACTACGTCCTTCATCGCCTGTGATCGCCAAGGCATCCACCATATGCACTTAGTCGCTTGATCCTATAACGCTGTAGGCTATAGGACCTGAGTATTAGCGTTTGTGCCGTTCATAAGTTTCAAAGCAGTCTGAGGCTCGCACCTCAGTCTTGAGAACTTGGAACAAAAATAATGCAATCACAACCCGTGCCCATCTTCATCAGCAACGCTGATTACTTGATGAACACATTTTCGTTGTGCTTCTTCCAGATTGTTAAAGAACAAATATAGCTGTTGAGTAAAACCCAACTCATAGCACTGCAAGCAGTGCTATGAGTTAGCTTCTACGCTGCGCCAAACAATTGACGCCAGCTACAAAAAACAACCGATAAGAGTGGACGCTTAACACGAGCACGTAAGCTCTGAAAGGAGGTGATCCAGCCGCACCTTCCGATACGGCTACCTTGTTACGACTTCACCCCAGTCATGAATCCTACCGTGGTAATCGCCCTCCTTACGGTTAGGCTAACTACTTCTGGTAAAACCCACTCCCATGGTGTGACGGGCGGTGTGTACAAGACCCGGGAACGTATTCACCGCGACATGCTGATCCGCGATTA
>NZ_JCBANC010000126.1:0-746 GCF_059760815.1 Achromobacter sp. 1012554356
TTCGTCATCTTCGTCCGCCTTCGGCTCCCTTCAGATTCCCTCGGGCTTATCGACGCCCCGCGCACCCCGGGACGCCACCGCACCGGACTCTGGCAGTAGAAATTTCCAGACCGCTGGGACGGTCAGCGTGCTTGGCATTTTTGTGTAGAGCATTTCGGGCCAGAAGCATCTTGCGCTGCCCGTCTCCGATCGGCCGCGCGGGCGGCCTCCGGAGACTTACGCGGCGTCTTGCGGCGTGGTGATGACGCTTCGCGAGTAGGCGGCGCTCTGGTGTCTGACACCCACCTAGACTGCGTACAGGCTTGAAGGGTGTTTCTTGGGTGTCAGACACCCAACCTGGCGAAGGCGCTCGTTTTTGGCAGGTGTCAGACACAACCAAGCGGTTCGCCACTAATCGTCAATTGAACTCAAGTCTTCGATGGGCGGCGCGCGTGCCGACCGTCAGGCAGTAGCAGCCCGTCGCCGGGCGCCGCCCATCACCGCCTCCCCCCCGTGATGCTGGAGCCTTAGCACCCGCATCGCCGCCAGCGCGCAAGCGACCACCGTCTCGACGCCCCACACCGCGTATGCCGATCGTGGCCGCCCGCGCGGCCGCGACTCGGCGGGCCCCGCAAGTCTCGTCCCTGACCACGGCTTTAGCAGCGCCCCGAATCATGCACACCGCAGCTCCTCGGTGCGGGCAACAGGGGGCCGAGCGCCGTCGATGCGCCCGAGGGAATCTGAAGGGAGCCGAAGGCGGACGAAGA
>NZ_JCBANC010000127.1:0-704 GCF_059760815.1 Achromobacter sp. 1012554356
TCACGCTGAACGCTGACGGTTCCTACTCGTTTAACCCCGGCTCCGCGTTCAACAACCTGGGCGCCAACCAGACGGCCACGTCGTCGATCACCTACACCGTCTCGGATGGCGAAGGCGGCACGTCGACCGCGACCTTGACGGTCACGATCACGGGCACCAACGACACCCCGATCCTCACCCCGGGTGTGACGCTGGATGATCAATCGGGCAACGATGGCCAGGCCATCACCCCGGTCGACATCTCCGGCCAGTTCTCGGATGTGGATACCGGCGATGCGCTGACGTACTCGGCCACCGGCCTGCCCCCGGGCCTGACCATCGATCCCAAGACCGGCATCATCTCCGGCACTTTGGACAAGTCGGCTTCGCAAGGCGGCAATGAAGGCGTCTACGCCGTCACCATCACCGCGACCGACAAGTCCGGCGCCTCGGTGTCGCAAGACTTCTCGTGGGACGTCAAGAACCCGGCTCCGACGGCCGTCAACGACACGGACAGCACCAACCAAGGCGTCAACCTCACCGCCGATGCCGCGCACGGCGTGCTGGCCAACGACACCGATCCGGACGGCGACACGCTGCAGGTTTCGGCCGTCAACGGCCAGGCGACCAACGTGGGCGCAGCAATCACCGGTTCCAACGGTGGCACCTTCACGCTGAACGCTGACGGTTCGTACTCGTTCAATCCTGGTTCGGCCTTTAACAAC
>NZ_JCBANC010000128.1:0-522 GCF_059760815.1 Achromobacter sp. 1012554356
CCTTCGTCATCTTCGTCCGCCTTCGGCTCCCTTCAGATTCCCTCGGGCTTATCGACGCCCCGCGCACCCCGGGCCGCCACCGCACCGGACTCGGGCAATTGAAATTTGCCGAGCGCTGGGACGATCAGCGTGCTTTGCGTTTTTGTGCAGAGACCTTCGGGCTAGCAGCATCTTGCGATGCCCGTCCCCGTTCGGCCGCGCGGGCGGCCTCCGGCGACTTACGCGGCGTCTTGCGTTGTGATGTTGACGCTTCGCGCGTACGTGGCGCTTGGGTGTCTGACACCCGCATACACGGACTTCAAGCTTGAAGCGGCGTTCCAAGGGTGTCAGACACCCATCTTGGCAAAGGCGCTTGTTTTTTGTGGGGTGTCTGACTCCAGCAGATTCGTAGGACTGATTCGGGTGTCTGACACCAGCAGACGGCAGTAGATTTGTAGGACCGATTCGGGTGTCTGACACCGTCGTGCGAACACGGCACGCCGCTAATCGTCACTTGAACTCAAGTGCCCGATGGGCGGCGCG
>NZ_JCBANC010000129.1:0-513 GCF_059760815.1 Achromobacter sp. 1012554356
TCACGCTGAACGCTGACGGTTCCTACTCGTTTAACCCCGGCTCCGCGTTCAACAACCTGGGCGCCAACCAGACGGCCACGTCGTCGATCACCTACACCGTCTCCGATGGCGAAGGCGGCACGTCGACCGCGACCCTGACGGTCACGATCACGGGCACCAACGACACCCCGATCCTGACCCCGGGTGTCACGCTTGACGATCAATCCGGTAACGACGGCCAGGCCATCACCCCGGTCGACATCTCCGGTCAATTCTCGGATGTGGATACGGGCGATGTGCTCACGTACTCGGCCACCGGTCTGCCGCCCGGCCTGACCATCGATCCGAAGACCGGCATCATCTCCGGCACTTTGGACAAGTCGGCCTCGCAAGGTGGCAATGAGGGCGTCTACGCCGTCACCATCACCGCGACCGACAAGTCCGGCGCCTCGGTGTCGCAAGACTTCTCGTGGGACGTCAAGAACCCTGCCCCGACCGCGGTCAACGACACGGACAGCACCAACCAAGGCGTCA
>NZ_JCBANC010000130.1:0-507 GCF_059760815.1 Achromobacter sp. 1012554356
CTGGGGAGATGCTCTCCGGTCTGCGGCGGTGTCTCAGCGGGTGTCAGACACCGGACCAGTGTGCGCTCGCCGCGTCCTGTGCGGCGCAGGTGTCTGACACCCTAGGGAGCTGCTCTCCGGTTTGCGGCGGTGTCTCAGCGGGTGTCAGACACCGGAACAGTGTGCGCTCGCCGCGTCCTGTGCGGCGCAGGTGTCTGACACCCTGGGGAGATGCTCTCCGGTCTGCGGCGGTGTCTCAGCGGGTGTCAGACACCGGACCAGTGTGCGCTCGCCGCGTCCTGTGCGGCGCAGGTGTCTGACACCCTAGGGAGCTGCTCTCCGGTTTGCGGCGGTGTCTCAGCGGGTGTCAGACACCGGAACAGTGTGCGCTCGCCGCGTCCTGTGCGGCGCAGGTGTCTGACACCCTGGGGAGATGCTCTCCGGTCTGCGGCGGTGTCTCAGCGGGTGTCAGACACCGGACCAGTGTGCGCTCGCCGCGTCCTGTGCGGCGCAGGTGTCTGACACCCT
>NZ_JCBANC010000131.1:0-444 GCF_059760815.1 Achromobacter sp. 1012554356
GTGATGGGCGGCGCGCAGCGACTTCCAGCGTCAGCTTGCCGACCAGTACGCGCGCCGCCCATCGGGCACTGGATTTCACTTGACGATGACTGGAGGGCGGCGGTTGCTGCTGATGGTGTCAGACACCCGAATCAGTCTTACGAATGTGGCGGTGGATGCGGCTGCCGGTGTCTGACACCCTTGGGAGATGGGCTTGGCATGACGGCCATCTCACCAGGGTGTCAGACACCTGACCCAGATCCAGCCACACGCGAAGCGTCATCGCCACGACGCAAGACGCTGCGTAAGCCCCCAAAGGCCGCCCGCGCGGCCGGCCGGGGGCGGGCACCGCAAGACGCTTTTCTTCCACCCCGCCGTGTGCAAGAACCTAAAGAACCCATCTCGCCCCAGCGCCCGTAAAGATTAGGCAATCAGAGCCCGGTGTGGCGTGGGCCTGGGGTGGGC
>NZ_JCBANC010000132.1:0-408 GCF_059760815.1 Achromobacter sp. 1012554356
GTGGTACCACTCCTTCCCATCCCGAACAGGACAGTGAAACGCCTTCGCGCCGATGATAGTGGACGGACGTCTGTGAAAGTAGGTCATCGTCAGGCTTTTATTGTGCAAACCCCCACAGGTAAGCCTGTGGGGGTTTGTTTTTAGTGAGAACCTATGTTCCATGCACGCTGAAAAGGAGATTCTCCAGCTCGGCTGCAATGCAGGACAGGGTGCAAGTCAGGCAGAAGCCGGTTGCATTCACTGCAAAAATGGTGATATAGTTTCGGGCTTGGCTGCTACCGAAAAATCTAGGGGTTACCCCTGATGTTTCGATAGCTGCTAGGGCAGGACGAAAGTCCTGGCGAGACCTGAAGAGGTCGCCGCAAGAAAGCGAAGCAAACTGCGAAAGCAAAAAGCGAAGCTGACTTG
>NZ_JCBANC010000133.1:0-405 GCF_059760815.1 Achromobacter sp. 1012554356
CCCCGGGCCGGCCGCGCGGGCGGCCTTTGGGGGCTTACGCGGCGTCTTGCGTCGGAGCGATGACGCTGCGCGTGTGGCTGCTTCTGCGCTAGGTGTCTGACACCCCTCGAATTCGTAAGACCAAATGAGGTGTCTGACACCCTGGTGAGATTCGTTTCATACCAAGTGCGTCTCCCAAGGGTGTCAGACACCGGCAGCGGCAGATGCTCTTGGCAGGTTCAGGCGAAGACGGCAGTAATCGTCACTTCAACTCCAGTGCCCGATGGGCGGCGCGTATGGGTCGGGAAGTTGTGGCTGCTCGTCGCCGCGCCGCCCATCATCGCTCTCCCCCGACTGATGAGCGCCATTCGCAAACCGATCCCCAACAGCGCGAAGCGCACCCAGCAACGACGAACCACGGCTCCG
>NZ_JCBANC010000134.1:0-365 GCF_059760815.1 Achromobacter sp. 1012554356
AACCAGGTCATACGTCGCTACTCAAAGGAAGTGAGGTATGTTCTTAAACTTGACGTCTAAGGTACTTCACTTCTAGTGAGCACTTGATTTCTTGTGCTTGCGACTAGGCCGAAACCCAATCGCTGCACTCACATCAAGCGCCCACACTTATCGGTTGTTTAATTGTTAAAGAGCGGTCTTGCTAAATTCTGTACTACCAGTTTCTGCTTTCAACTCCGGTCAACTTCGCTTTTGCGTCGTCGCTGTCGTTGCAGCAGAGAAGCGAGATTATGAAGAAGTTTTTATCGCTTGTCAAGTCAGCTTCGCTTTTTGCTTTCGCAGTTTGCTTCGCTTTCTTGCGGCGACCTCTTCAGGTCTCGCCAGGA
>NZ_JCBANC010000135.1:0-359 GCF_059760815.1 Achromobacter sp. 1012554356
GGCGACCAACGTGGGCGCAGCAATCACCGGTTCCAACGGTGGCACCTTCACGCTGAACGCTGACGGTTCGTACTCGTTCAATCCTGGTTCGGCCTTTAACAACTTGGGCGCCAACCAGACGGCTACGTCGTCGATCACCTACACCGTCTCCGATGGCGAAGGTGGCACCAGCACGGCTACGCTCACCGTCACCATCACCGGCACGAACGACACCCCGATCCTGACCCCGGGTGTCACGCTTGACGATCAATCCGGTAACGATGGCCAGGCCATCACCCCGGTCGACATCTCCGGCCAGTTCTCGGATGTGGATACCGGCGATGCGCTGACGTACTCGGCCACCGGCCTGCCCCCGGGCC
>NZ_JCBANC010000136.1:0-341 GCF_059760815.1 Achromobacter sp. 1012554356
ACCGACAAGTCCGGCGCCTCGGTGTCGCAAGACTTCTCGTGGGACGTCAAGAACCCTGCCCCGACCGCGGTCAACGACACGGACAGCACCAACCAAGGCGTCAACCTCACCGCCGATGCCGCGCACGGCGTGCTGGCCAACGACACCGATCCGGATGGCGACACGCTGCAGGTTTCGGCCGTCAATGGCCAGGCGACCAACGTGGGCGCAGCGATCACCGGTTCGAACGGTGGCACCTTCACGCTGAACGCTGACGGTTCCTACTCGTTTAACCCCGGCTCCGCGTTCAACAACCTGGGCGCCAACCAGACGGCCACGTCGTCGATCACCTACACCGTCTC
>NZ_JCBANC010000137.1:0-321 GCF_059760815.1 Achromobacter sp. 1012554356
CAAGTCAGCTTCGCTTTTTGCTTTCGCAGTTTGCTTCGCTTTCTTGCGGCGACCTCTTCAGGTCTCGCCAGGACTTTCGTCCTGCCCTAGCAGCTATCGAAACGTCAGGGTAAACCCTAATTTTTCAGCAACTGCCAAGCCCGAAACTATAGCACAATTTTTGCAGATCTTGCAACTGGCTTCTGCCTAATTTGCGTCGATCCTTGCAATAACCGCGGGGCGCTCATTTCTGATTGCCGTTGCGGCAGGTGAGGTTGGGTTGCCCCGCTTCGCCTGTTGCACTTGCTTGGCTTCGCGTCTCAAAACTGTCTGAGCTGCGAA
>NZ_JCBANC010000138.1:0-301 GCF_059760815.1 Achromobacter sp. 1012554356
GGATGGCGGCCGTCCGGGCCCACATTGACCTGCATGCCAACCTTGGCCGACGACTCGGAAAGTTGGCGGGTCGTGCAGCGCACGACCAGCGTGCTCTTGCCGCAGCGGCAGTGCACGAGCTGTTCCGAGCCCAGGGTTTCAACCATTTCGACTTCGGCGGGAATGCCCTGGGTGTTCAGCAGCATGTGCTCGGGGCGCATGCCCATGATGATCTTGCGGCCGCGGACCTGCGACGGCACCTGCAGCGGCGAGATCTCGAGCTGGTTGCCGTCGGCGGTCTGCACCGTGCCATCGCCAGCCA
>NZ_JCBANC010000139.1:0-297 GCF_059760815.1 Achromobacter sp. 1012554356
CGTAAGGAGGGCGATTACCACGGTAGGATTCATGACTGGGGTGAAGTCGTAACAAGGTAGCCGTATCGGAAGGTGCGGCTGGATCACCTCCTTTCAGAGCTTATGTGCTCGTGTTAAGCGTCCACTCTTATCGGTTGTTTGATATAGCTGGGATCAGTTGTAGGCTTGGGTCGAGGGAATCTTCCCTGGGTCTACAGCTTCCTGACTACTGATCCGAGAAGGTTTTGGGTCTGTAGCTCAGTCGGTTAGAGCACCGTCTTGATAAGGCGGGGGTCGTTGGTTCGAATCCAACCAGAC
>NZ_JCBANC010000140.1:0-287 GCF_059760815.1 Achromobacter sp. 1012554356
TCTGACACCCTGGTGAGATTCGCGTCATATGAAGAGCATGTTCCAAGGGTGTCAGACACCGGTGGGAGAGAAGCGTCTTGCGGTGCCCGCCCACGGGCGGCCGCGCGGGCGGCCTTCGTGGGCTTACGCGGCGTCTTGCGTCGTGGTGATGACGCTGCGCGTGTGGCTGCTTCTGCGTCAGGTGTCTGACACCCTGGTGAGATTCGCGTCATATGAAGAGCATGTTCCAAGGGTGTCAGACACCGGTGGGAGAGAAGCGTCTTGCGGTGCCCGCCCACGGGCGGCCG
>NZ_JCBANC010000141.1:0-280 GCF_059760815.1 Achromobacter sp. 1012554356
AACCAGGATTGAACGAGTACGAACCGTCAGCGTTCAGCGTGAAGGTGCCACCGTTCGAACCGGTGATCGCTGCGCCCACGTTGGTCGCTTGGCCGTTGACGGCAGAAACCTGCAGCGTGTCGCCATCCGGATCGGTGTCGTTGGCCAGCACGCCGTGCGCGGCATCGGCAGTGAGGCTGACGCCTTGGTTGGTGCTGTCCGTGTCGTTGACCGCGGTCGGGGCAGGGTTCTTGACGTCCCACGAGAAGTCTTGCGACACCGAGGCGCCGGACTTGTCGGT
>NZ_JCBANC010000142.1:0-279 GCF_059760815.1 Achromobacter sp. 1012554356
CCCCGGGCCTGACCATCGATCCCAAGACCGGCATCATCTCCGGCACTTTGGACAAGTCGGCTTCGCAAGGCGGCAATGAAGGCGTCTACGCCGTCACCATCACGGCGACCGACAAGAGCGGCGCCTCGGTGTCGCAAGACTTCTCGTGGGACGTGAAGAACCCTGCCCCGACCGCCGTCAACGACACGGACAGCACCAACCAAGGCGTCAACCTCACCGCCGATGCCGCGCACGGCGTGCTGGCCAACGACACCGATCCGGATGGCGACACGCTGCAGG
>NZ_JCBANC010000143.1:0-263 GCF_059760815.1 Achromobacter sp. 1012554356
ATCAGGCCGAAACCCAATCGCTGCACTCGCATCAAGCGCCCACACTTATCGGTTGTTTAATTGTTAAAGAGCGGTCTTGCTAAATTCTGTACTACCAGTTTCTGCTTTCAACTCCGGCCAACTTCGCTTTTGCGTCGTCGCTGTCGTTGCAGCAGAGAAACGAGATTATGAAGAAGTTTTTATCGCTTGTCAAGTCAGCTTCGCTTTTTGCTTTCGCAGTTTGCTTCGCTTTCTTGCGGCGACCTCTTCAGGTCTCGCCAGGA
>NZ_JCBANC010000144.1:0-263 GCF_059760815.1 Achromobacter sp. 1012554356
GACGGTCTTGCTCGGGTGTCAGACACCGCGTGAATCAGATGGTGTCTGACACCCGGTGGCGCGGATCCGACACTTGACGACAATCTTGCTCGGGTGTCAGACACCGCGTGCCAAATATGGGCGGTGTCTGACACCCGGTGACGCGGATCCGACACCTGACGACGGTCTTGCTCGGGTGTCAGACACCGCGTGAATCAGATGGTGTCTGACACCCGGTGGCGCGGATCCGACACTTGACGACAATCTTGCTCGGGTGTCAGACA
>NZ_JCBANC010000145.1:0-260 GCF_059760815.1 Achromobacter sp. 1012554356
GTCTGGTTGGATTCGAACCAACGACCCCCGCCTTATCAAGACGGTGCTCTAACCGACTGAGCTACAGACCCAAAACCTTCTCGGATCAGTAGTCAGGAAGCTGCAGACCCAGGGAAGATTCCCTCGACCCAAGCCTACAACTGATCCCAGCTATATCAAACAACCGATAAGAGTGGACGCTTAACACGAGCACGTAAGCTCTGAAAGGAGGTGATCCAGCCGCACCTTCCGATACGGCTACCTTGTTACGACTTCACCCC
>NZ_JCBANC010000146.1:0-253 GCF_059760815.1 Achromobacter sp. 1012554356
GCGTAGCTGATGGGAAGCTGGTTAATATTCCAGCACCGTCGTACAGTGCGATGGGGGGACGGATCGCGGAAGATCATCAGGGTGTTGGATGTCCCTGTTGCTGCATCGAAGATGGCGCTTAGGCAAATCCGGGCGCGTAAATCAAGGGTGTGGCACGAGCGAGCATTGCTTGCGAAGTGATTGGAAGTGGTTCCAAGAAAAGCCTCTAAGCTTCAGCTGTACGAGACCGTACCGCAAACCGACACAGGTGGAC
>NZ_JCBANC010000147.1:0-253 GCF_059760815.1 Achromobacter sp. 1012554356
GCGTAGCTGATGGGAAGCTGGTTAATATTCCAGCACCGTCGTACAGTGCGATGGGGGGACGGATCGCGGAAGATCATCAGGGTGTTGGATGTCCCTGTTGCTGTATCGAAGATGGCGCTTAGGCAAATCCGGGCGCGTAAATCAAGGGTATGGCACGAGCGAGCATTGCTTGCGAAGTGATTGGAAGTGGTTCCAAGAAAAGCCTCTAAGCTTCAGCTGTACGAGACCGTACCGCAAACCGACACAGGTGGAC
>NZ_JCBANC010000148.1:0-251 GCF_059760815.1 Achromobacter sp. 1012554356
CGTCAAGCGGGATATGGGGGTGTAGCTCAGCTGGGAGAGCGCCTGCTTTGCAAGCAGGATGTCATCGGTTCGATCCCGTTCACCTCCACCATTGATTCTCATTAATCGCCGGTGGCGATGTAGAGGCCAACTCATAGTGTCGTGGCTTACGATGTTATGAGTTGGGTTTTACCCAACAGCTATATTTGTTCTTTAACAATCTGGAAGAAGCACAACGAAAATGTGTTCATCAAGTAATCAGCGTTGCTGAT
>NZ_JCBANC010000149.1:0-251 GCF_059760815.1 Achromobacter sp. 1012554356
CGTCAAGCGGGATATGGGGGTGTAGCTCAGCTGGGAGAGCGCCTGCTTTGCAAGCAGGATGTCATCGGTTCGATCCCGTTCACCTCCACCATTGATTCTCATTGATCGCCGGTGGCGATGTAGAGGCCAACTCATAGTGTCGTGGCTCACGATGTTATGAGTTGGGTTTTACCCAACAGCTATATTTGTTCTTTAACAATCTGGAAGAAGCACAACGAAAATGTGTTCATCAAGTAATCAGCGTTGCTGAT
>NZ_JCBANC010000150.1:0-237 GCF_059760815.1 Achromobacter sp. 1012554356
TGTCGCCCGGCAGAACCATTTCCTTGTCGGCCGGCAGTTCGATCGTGCCCGTCACGTCCGTCGTGCGGAAGTAGAACTGGGGACGATAGCCTTGGAAGAACGGAGTGTGACGGCCGCCTTCTTCCTTGGACAGGATGTAGACCTCGGACGTGAAGTCCGTGTGCGGGGTGATCGAGCCCGGCTTGGCCAGAACTTGGCCGCGCTGGACGTCTTCACGCTTGGTGCCGCGCAGCAGGA
>NZ_JCBANC010000151.1:0-221 GCF_059760815.1 Achromobacter sp. 1012554356
AATGAGAATCAATGGTGGAGGTGAACGGGATCGAACCGATGACATCCTGCTTGCAAAGCAGGCGCTCTCCCAGCTGAGCTACACCCCCATATCCCGCTTGACGCGAAATACTTGGTGGGTCTGGTTGGATTCGAACCAACGACCCCCGCCTTATCAAGACGGTGCTCTAACCGACTGAGCTACAGACCCAAAACCTTCTCGGATCAGTAGTCAGGAAGCTG
>NZ_JCBANC010000152.1:0-220 GCF_059760815.1 Achromobacter sp. 1012554356
ACACCCGTATGGACGGTCTTCAGGCTTGAAGGGTGTTTCAAGGGTGTCAGACACCTTCAAGTTGCAGCTGTGCTTCTTGGCCAGGTGTCTGACACCCGTATGGGCGGTCTTCAGGCTTGAAGGGTGTTTCAAGGGTGTCAGACACCTTCAAGTTGCAGCTGTGCTTCTTGGCCAGGTGTCTGACACCCGTATGGACGGTCTTCAGGCTTGAAGGGTGTTT
>NZ_JCBANC010000153.1:0-213 GCF_059760815.1 Achromobacter sp. 1012554356
GGAAGAAGCACAACGAAAATGTGTTCATCAAGTAATCAGCGTTGCTGATGAAGATGGGCACGGGTTGTGATTGCATTATTTTTGTTCCAAGTTCTCAAGACTGGGGTGCAAGCCTCAGACTGCTTTGAAACTTATGAACGGCACAAACGCTAATACTCAGGTCCTATAGCCTACAGCGTTATAGGATCAAGCGACTAAGTGCATATGGTGGAT
>NZ_JCBANC010000154.1:0-210 GCF_059760815.1 Achromobacter sp. 1012554356
CCTGGTGATATAGCGTTCCAAGTGTCGTTCAATACAAAATACTGGCTGCACCGTCAGCAGCCAGCCAACACAATTACACCCACTGTGCGTCGATCATCGAGCTTCAGGCTCTGATCGCCACACGTTGCGCTTCTTCCAAGATTGGAGCAGTTGCCTAACCGCAGCCGCTCAACCAGTTACGCCTGACGACCATAGCAAGGTGGTACCACT
>NZ_JCBANC010000155.1:0-207 GCF_059760815.1 Achromobacter sp. 1012554356
TTACGTGCTCGTGTTAAGCGTCCACTCTTATCGGTTGTTTTTTGTAGCTGGCGTCAATTGTTTGGCGCAGCGTAGAAGCTAACTCATAGCACTGCTTGCAGTGTTATGAGTTGGGTTTTACTCAACAGCTATATTTGTTCTTTAACAATCTGGAAGAAGCACAACGAAAATGTGTTCATCAAGTAATCAGCGTTGCTGATGAAGATG
>NZ_JCBANC010000156.1:0-207 GCF_059760815.1 Achromobacter sp. 1012554356
GCAGCGTGTCGCCGTCCGGATCGGTGTCGTTGGCCAGCACGCCGTGCGCCGCATCGGCGGTGAGGTTGACGCCTTGGTTGGTGCTGTCCGTGTCGTTGACGGCGGTCGGAGCCGGGTTCTTGACGTCCCACGAGAAGTCTTGCGACACCGAGGCGCCGGACTTGTCGGTCGCGGTGATGGTGACGGCGTAGACGCCTTCATTGCCGC
>NZ_JCBANC010000157.1:0-207 GCF_059760815.1 Achromobacter sp. 1012554356
TAATCGCGGATCAGCATGTCGCGGTGAATACGTTCCCGGGTCTTGTACACACCGCCCGTCACACCATGGGAGTGGGTTTTACCAGAAGTAGTTAGCCTAACCGCAAGGAGGGCGATTACCACGGTAGGATTCATGACTGGGGTGAAGTCGTAACAAGGTAGCCGTATCGGAAGGTGCGGCTGGATCACCTCCTTTCAGAGCTTACGT
>NZ_JCBANC010000158.1:0-207 GCF_059760815.1 Achromobacter sp. 1012554356
CGAACCGGGTGAACTGAAACATCTCAGTAGCTCGAGGAAAAGAAATCAACCGAGATTCCGAAAGTAGTGGCGAGCGAAATCGGATGAGCCTTTACGTTTTAGCACGCAGGATAGTCGAACGGAATGGAAAGTCCGGCCGTAGCAGGTGATAGCCCTGTAGACGAAATTCTGTGTGTGGAACTAAGCGTAAGACAAGTAGGGCGGGAC
>NZ_JCBANC010000159.1:0-207 GCF_059760815.1 Achromobacter sp. 1012554356
ATGGTCGTCAGGCGTAACTGGTTGAGCGGTTGCGGTTAGGCAACTGCTCCAATCTTGGAAGAAGCGCAACGTGTGGCGATCAGAGCCTGGAGCTCGATGATCGGCGCACAGTGGGTGTAATTGTGTTGGCTGGCTGCTGACGGTGCAGCCAGTATTTTGTATTGAACGACACTTGGAACGCTATATCACCAGGTCAATAACCATCAG
>NZ_JCBANC010000160.1:0-207 GCF_059760815.1 Achromobacter sp. 1012554356
GCCGAGTACGTCAGTACGTCGCCCGTATCCACGTCCGAGAATTGACCGGAGATGTCGACCGGGGTGATGGCCTGGCCGTCGTTGCCCGATTGATCGTCAAGCGCGACACCCGGGGTCAGGATCGGGGTGTCGTTGGTGCCGGTGATCGTGACCGTCAGGGTTGCGGTCGACGTACCACCTTCGCCATCGGAGACGGTGTAGGTGATC
>NZ_JCBANC010000161.1:0-205 GCF_059760815.1 Achromobacter sp. 1012554356
ACCAAGTGAGGTGTCTGACACCCTGGTGAGATTCGCTTCATGCCAGGTTCATCTCCCGAGGGTGTCAGACACCGGCAGCGGCAGACGATCTCGCCAAGCTCAACCAAGTGAGGTGTCTGACACCCTGGTGAGATTCGCTTCATGCCAGGTTCATCTCCCGAGGGTGTCAGACACCGGCAGCGGCAGACGATCTCGCCAAGCTCAA